>CAYQKH010000030.1:0-25833 GCA_964417945.1 uncultured Opitutales bacterium | reverse complement strand
CCTGCGAGCTGCCTTTCTTAATATGAATACCGAAGCCACCGAGCTGCGGGATCGCATCTTCGGTGCAACCCTAATTTCCACTACAGCCGAAGAGCATCTGAAAAACACCTTGGAAGCTCTCGAATTAACGCGCACCATGCGCTTCTAGTCGATGGCCAACTCCACGCCAGAAGTCGTCCTTCGCGCTCAGAACCTCGGCTTCAAATGGGGCGAGCGTTGGATCTTTCGCAAGCTGGATCTTGAGCTGCGGGCCGGGCAGTTTCTCGCCCTGGTCGGCCCGTCGGGCGTGGGGAAAAGCACCCTGCTCTCCTGCCTCTGCGGCCTTCGCCAGCCCTCGGAAGGCAGCGTCAGTATCCACCTGCCCGACGAGCCGGACACCGCCCCGGAAGCACTCCGTCGCCACCTCGGCATCGTCTTTCAGGATCTGCAACTCACCGCCAACGCCGACCTCCTGACCAATGTCCTCTGCGGACGCCTCGCCCGCTTTAGCTGGCTCCGCACCCTCTTTGGCTTTCCTCAGGACCAGCGAAACGAAGCCTACGAACTGCTCTGCGAACTGGGTGTGGCGCGCAACCCGCACAAGTGGGTTTCGCAGATGTCGGGCGGCGAGCAGCAACGGGTGGCCATCGCCCGTGCCCTCTTCCAAAACCCACGGCTCTACTTTGCCGACGAGCCGGTCTCCAGCCTCGACAACTACTACGCCGGCCGCGTGCTCGGCCTCTTCCGACAGGAAACCGAACAGCCGAAAAAAGTCGCCATCTGCGTGCTGCACAACGCCGAACACATTCAGCGCTTTGCCGACCTTGCGCTCAGCCTCAACCCAAACGACCCACTCGCCTACAAGATCCGGCACGTCCGCCCCGCCGCGCCCATCGCCCCAATTGCCTAGCAAATGTCGGCCACGCCACCCGAGTCCAATCAAGAACCAAAAAGCCCACCGGCCCTGCCCGAGCGCCCCTGGTTCGAGCGCCTCAACCTGCTCAACACCACTCTCTTGATCTTTCTGCTGCTGGTGGTTTTCAGCGGCTTCCGTATCGAGGGCAGCGAGCGCGATCTCAACATCTGGCAAAACCTCGGCAACTTCCTCAGCGACTTCTTTCCGCCCGACC
Organism: uncultured Opitutales bacterium; assembly: GCA_964417945.1. Lineage (GTDB taxonomy): Bacteria > Verrucomicrobiota > Verrucomicrobiia > Opitutales > JABSRG01 > CAYQKH01. Next base: position 24,724 of record CAYQKH010000030.1, on the reverse strand, counting down.
TCAGCGTCGTGCCGCAGACCGTTGCCGCACTGGTTGAAACCGTCGAAATTGCGCTGCTATCTACCTTTTTCGCCATCGTTCTCTCCCTCGTCATCGGCTTCTGTGCCGCGCAAACGGTCTCACCGAACTGCCTAGTCGTGGCCACGCGCATGTTGCTCAACCTCATCCGCACGATCCCCAGCCTGATCTGGGCCGTTATCGCAGTGGCGGCCATGGGGGCCAATGCCGCAGCGGGGGTGGCGGCGCTCACCCTCTACAGCATCGGCTACCTCGGTAAATTTTTCAGCGAGGCCTTCGAGTCGGTCGACCTCAACGTGGCCCGCTCGCTGCGCGGCATCGGAGCCGACGCCGTGCAAAGCTTCCAATTCGGGATTTGGCCGCACGCCAAGCCCATCATCTGGAGCCACTCCATCTGGATGCTGGAGTATAACATCCGCTCTGCCAGCATTATCGGCTACGTCGGCGCCGGCGGCCTCGGCCTTCAGCTCCACGCTTACCAGGAGTTCCACCACTGGGACCGCTTTGCCACCGTACTCATCTGCATCCTATTCGTCGTCACCCTGCTCGACCTCCTCAGCGAGCGCATCCGCCGCCGTATCGCGAGGCGGCAGTGAGCAAAACGTGGCCAGCTAAAGGAAGCCGCTTACCCAAGGCCAAGGCTCCTGACTCCTGGGAGGACGCCCTGCGTGAATACGACTTCACCACGGGACGGAAAATAACCGGCGGGAAACGCGACAAGCGGTGATAACGGTTCGCAAAGGTCGATTGCAACCAACGCATTCCAGAGACTCGAAGGATCGGTGGGCCCCTTCGTTGATGAACAAATCCTGTCGATAATTCCCGCGGTTGATCACATGATACACTCCTTCCTCACCCTCAACTCGTAACCCTCGGGCTACAAAATAAACCCATCCAGATAATCGCACGACGCGTCTATCACAAAGGGAATGGAATGCCCCCTTTTTGGCTCTGGGCGGTGTCGATGAGCTGAGGCCGCCAAAAAACAAATTTTTTTAGTAATTGAGAAACCCCGGCCCTGAAACAACACCGTCATTATGGATCGTATGTTTGAAGAACTCGACTACCGGCAGACCGATCGCGGAGAACTGATTCTGCGGAGACGCAAAATACCCATGCTGCAAAATCAGCTGGTCTATGAAGTCATCCTGAACGGGGAGTTTCTCATGAGCAGTCTCTTCCATGCAGCTGAAGACGCGCTGGCACATCTAGCCATCGATCGCCTCGCCAGGCACCGCCGCGATTTGCGGGTGCTCGTCGGTGGTCTCGGACTCGGCCATACCGCCGCCTCCGCCCTCGACCACGGGGAAGTGGTTTCGGTAGAGGTGATCGACATCTTTCCCGAGTTGATCGACTGGCACCGACGCCATCTCGTGCCACTGGGTGCTCGGCTCTGCGACGATAAACGGTGCCGTATCATCGAAGCCGACTTCTTTGCCGGAATTGCGGGTCAGGGCTTCGCGCCTGATCCAGTCCAGCCGGTCCGCTACGACGCGATCCTGCTCGATATCGACCACACGCCGGGCCACTGCCTGCACCCCGACCACGCCGCCTTCTACACCCCCGAGGGCTTGGCTCAGGTCCAACGCCACCTCGCCCCCGAAGGAATGTTTGCCCTCTGGGCCGACGGTCGGCCCGACGAAGAATTCGTCGAGCGCCTCCGCCAAACCTTTGCCCACGCTGAGGCCAAATCCATCCCATTCGATAATCCCCTCACCGGCGGCGTGTCCCACGGAACGGTCTACCTGGCTACGTAAAAAAAACCTTCACCAAAGGGGTCATTCCGTAATTCTTGCAATCATCTTTCCCTTTGTTGATTCAAGAACTTTTTTTCAGTTTTAGGGCTCCAAAACGATCGGCGCGAATGAGAGGTTCCAAAAATCCATAACCGGTTTGCTCAGAGCCTGATTTTCCCCGTCCAAAGCCACAGCGTATAACAACAGGCGGTGGCCGTTTTCCTCAACTCCAGGGAACGATTGTGGCTAATTTTTCAACAAGCCCCGTGCCAGCATCCTGGGAAAACCCGGCCCCTCGTAGACAAATCCGGTATAGACCTGGATCAGGCAGGCACCCGCATCCAGCTTCTCTTTCGCGTCGTCCACCGTGAGGATGCCGCCTACTCCGATAATCGGCAGGCGTCCGTCGGTTGCCTTCTGGATATAGCGAATGATCTCGGTGGAGCGTGCGCTCAAGGGCTTTCCGCTCAGTCCACCCGCCTCGTCCACTGATTTAAAAAGGCCCGGACGCTCAATCGTCGTGTTCGTTGCGATCACACCGGCGATTTCTATCTCTATCAGGACTTCTAAGATGTCGTCCAGTTGGGACTTCGAATTGTCCGGGGCGATCTTCAAAAGAACCGGCCAGGGCTTCCGTTTCTGCCGGGCCGCTTTCTCCCGTGAGGCCTTCTGGATTGCCTTGCACAATTCCCCGAGGGCCGCCTTACCCTGCAAGTCCCTCAAGCCCTGGGTGTTTGGGCTGCTCACGTTTAAAACGAAGAAGTCGGCGTGCGGGCTCAGGATATCAAAGGCGTTCAGGTAATCCTCGATTGCCCGGTCCAGCGGGGTACCCTTGGCCTTTCCGATATTAATCCCCACCGGTGCGATTCGCCGACTTAATGGCGAAGTTCGTGCGAGACGCTCCGCCATCGCCTGGGCTCCCTCATTATTAAACCCCATCCGGTTGATCAGCGCCAATTCACGGGGATAGCGAAAGACCCGCGGCTGCGGATTGCCGGGTTGCCCCTTCGGAGTCACCGTTCCCACCTCGACGAATCCGAATCCCATCGCCTCCAGCGCCGGCACCCCGAAACCGTTCTTGTCCAATCCGGCCGCCACCCCGACCGGATTTGGAAACTCCAGCCCAAAGGCCCGAACCGTTTGGCTCCGAATCGGGCGGAAGAGCAGCCGGGTCAGCCCACACAGCAACTCATGGTCGCTGATGAATTTTAGCATCCCGACCCCTTGCTCGTGAGCAATCTCCGGATCCATCCGAAACAAAAGCGGGCGGAGAAGCGATTTGTAAACGACTCCCATAAGCGGGCAAACAGAACAAACACGTTCTTCATCAAATGGATGTCAAGTTTTTCGGGAATCTCATTTCATTTTTATCCTTGCACTGACAACCACTTTCCGCATCCCGAAGGAACGTTCTGAAACCAGATGATAATCCAGCTTTCTTCTGCATTGACACCCCTAGACCTCCACCAAAAAACAATACCCCATGTCTAATACTTCGCCTAAATTATCGTGGTGCGTTGTCCGCTTGGGGGAGGACATGAATTGGTGGGTGGTTGAGATTTCAGACAAGGTCCATTGGGACGTCGACGGCCTCAGCATTCTCGATCCGCGTCAATTCGCCCACATCATCGACCTGATGGACCCGCTCACCGAATACGGCCTTGATTCCGATATCATCGAGAACGCGTTTTTCACCTTTGGCATTGATGAGCAGGAGGACAACGACCATGTCCGCCTCGCCCGCGTCAAGGACTCGCTTCTCGATAGCGAAGACCCCCTTTTCGCCCTGCCTGATATCATGGACGAGGAGAAGGGGCCATATGCTGATTTTCTGAACCATATCACCCGGCTGCGGGTAAAGATGCTCAACGATCTCATCGACTTTAAACAGCAGCTCACCATTGAGGATCTTGAGGAGGAAATCCGGGAAAATCAGAACCAAGATTATATGGAGGGCCGGGCCGTCCACTTCTTCTCCGAGATCACAACCATCCTCGAGTATGTCCCCGAGGGCTTCGAACTGGATGAGGAGGATATCGACACCAGCGCAGACGATGACGAGGAACTCGACGAGGACTTCCCCGATATCGATGAATCCGATGAAAAAATCGAGGAAGATGAAACCATGCGCTGGGATGAGGACGAAGAGGAGGAGAGCGACGAAGAAGAAGAGGATTTATCCGACGACTCCGAGGAGGAGGAATCCAAGTCCTGATCTACAACCCTCGAACTACGCCTCAAGGTCTCTGCAGGGTGGGCGCAACCGCTTCCGCGAAATAAGTCAGGATCAGGTCCGCTCCGGCTCGCCGGATCGCCATCAGGGATTCATCCCGGCAGCGCTCAAGATCGAGCCAGCCCCTTTCCGCCGCCGCGTGCAATTGGGCATATTCGCCGCTCACCTGGTAGGCCGCGACCGGGAGGTGGGTCGCATCCCGCACTTCACGGATGATATCCAGGTAGGGCCCTGCCGGCTTGACCATGAGCATATCCGCACCCTCCAACTCGTCCAGTTCCACCTCCACCTGGGCTTCAATCCGGTTCGCCGGATTCAACTGGTAGGTCTCTTTCCCAAGCAATCGTGTCCCCGCCGCCGACGCGCTCCCCACCGCGTCGCGGAAAGGGCCATAGTAAGCCGAGGCGTATTTTGCCGAGTAGGCCAGAATACCCGTCTCCGTGAAACCCTCCCCATCGAGGGCCTCCCGAATCGCGCCGACCCGTCCGTCCATCATGTCGCTGGGGGCCACCAGGTCGATCCCCGCCTCCGCGTGCAGCGCGGCCATCCGGCAGAGAATCTCCACCGTCCGGTCGTTGTCCACATCGCTGCCATCCCGCTTCAAGAGCCCGTCATGCCCGTGTTCCGTATAAGGATCCAACGCGATATCCGCGATCAGGACCAACTCCGGGACCGCCTTCTTCACCGTCCGAACGGCACGCAGAATCAGTGTCTCCTCACGAGTCGCCTCACTGCCGGCACCGTCTTTCAAAGAGGAATCCATCTTCGGAAAAAGGGCCACCGCGGGGATGCCCAGCTCGACGCACCGCCTGCACCTTTCCACCAGATGAGGAATCGGAAGCCGCGATACCCCAGGCATCGACTCTACCGGCTCCGGCTCGCCGTCTCCTTCAACCACAAAGTAAGGCTGGATCAATTGATCCACGCTCAGGCGCGTTTCCTGAACCATTCGCCGCAGGTTGCCGGTCCGGCGCAAGCGCCTCGGTCGGCGCAGGATGTCCAAGGGGGTGTTTTCGCTCATCTTTATCCTTTAGCAGGGGTTCAAACGGGTTGCAAAACTCAAGATCCTTCCCGTTTTCAACCCCTTACCCCCATTGGGTCAACTCGATCCCCCGCTTGCCATCTGCCCTTCGAATCGATTTTTTAACCCCATGATCGCCCCTGCTTCTCGCCTTGCGCTTTGGAGCCTCCTTATCCTCCTTCTCGCCACTACAGCTGACCCCGCCCAAGCCGGAGAGGTCCGGGGTTGGGTGGATTCTCCCGAAGAACCCCGTTTGCGGCGCCAATCCCGCCAGTATGCCACCCCCACACATTTCGAGGCCGGTCCGCGCCCCGAGCCCCGCGCCGCGGTCTACCTCGAAAACGAGCTCACCCGCGCAATGCCCCTCCGGCCCGATGCCAGGGGCGAACTCCAGCAGAAAGGACTTCAGTTCATCCCCTCCATTCTCCCCATTCAGGTCGGCGGATCCGTTTCCTTCCCCAACCTCGATTCCACTTTCCACAACGTTTTTTCCTATTCTCCGCCCAAAACCTTCGACCTTGGACGCTATAAGAAGGGGGAAGCCCCACCCGTCGAAACCTTCGACACCCCAGGGGTCGTGCAGGTCTTCTGTGAAGTCCACGAACACATGCGAGCGACCATTCTCGTCCTGGAAACCCCGTTTTACACCACTACCGGCACCGATGGGTCATTCTCCATCGCCAATGTCCCGCGCGGAATATACCGCCTGGTGGTCTGGTACAATCCCCGCGACCAGAGAACCGTCGAGATTGAAGTGAAGTCCGACGAGCCACTCGTCCTCGACCTCAGGCAAAGCCCCCCGTGACCCGGCTCAGCTACAAGGTTAAACTGATCCTCGCAATGACCACGCTTATCCTGGTCGTAACCGGATCCTCCCTTATCTTTTCCACCCGCTCCGTGGAACGCTACTACGCGCAGCTGATTGAACGCCAATTCGGGGAGCTCTCCCAGGCCTACCTCCAGGACCAGCAGGACCGGCTTGCCCGCTTTGCCCGCAGCCTTTCCGAGGCCACCGTCAATCCTCGGCTCACCGCCGCATTCGAGATCGGGTTCAGCGATGGTTTTGATCGATTCTACTATGACCTCTCCAACGAGCTCCAACCGCTCCTCCAGCGCGATCTTTCCGGACCCGTCTCCTCCGCGCCCTTTTTCCGCTTTATTGATTTTGAAGGCAACTACCTGATGCCCCCCGATTCCGCAGCCAACTACCTCGGGATCCCCGCCCCCGTTTCGGAGGACTGGCTCGCCGACACCTTTTCCCCTTTTGCCACACCCCCCGACCGGCTCGCCGAAACCAAATCCGGCTTTTTTATCCTCCCCACTAACGAGGGAGAGGTCCTTTACGAATCCTGGATCTTTCCCACCTTCGACGGTGGCGGCCTCTTCATGGGCGATCTCGTCTACCTCCAGCCATGGAATGCGGGGGGCTTCCAGCAGGAAGGATCGGGCACCCGCTCCGGTATTTTTTTCGAGGACCGGTTTTTTGGCCCGAGCTGGGATAACCTCCCGTCCGGGGATGTGGAGGCCTACCTCCAGCGAAACTTCTCCTCCGATAAACGCCGGACCACCTCCTTCAACCTCTCCACCAACGCCGAAGGCTTCACCATCTTTCTCAGCGAACTTCCCACCTACGAAGCCTTCGGCCCGAGCTATCAGGTCACCTTGTTTTCCCTCCTCGAGGAAAAGCGGATTCTCGCCCGCATCCAGCAAACCTTGCTCACCGTCTCCGGCACCGTCCTCGCCATCGGCCTCGTCTTCGCCCTTCTCTTCGGCCAGCGCTTTTCCCGACGGATCTTCAACCTTGTCGGTGAAACCCGCGCCATCGCCGCCGGTAACTTCGATCAACGGATCGACGTGAAGGGCGGAGATGAAATCTCCGTTCTCGGAGAATCTTTTAACCGGATGGCCGAGGACCTCGCCCTCAAAGAAAAATACCGTTCTGTTCTCGAAAAAGTGACCGACGCCTCCGTTGCGGAGCAATTGACCTCCGGCTCCATCGAACTGGGGGGGGAAGAGCGCGAGGTCTCCATCCTCTTTTGCGATATCCGCCAGTTTACCCCCCTGACCCGGTCCAAGTCCGCCTCTCAAATCGTCGACCTTCTCAACCAGCACATGACCGCCCTCACCCGGGTCGTGCACCAGCACCACGGGGTTGTCGATAAATTCATCGGGGACGAAATCATGGCGCTTTTCGGCGCTCCTAAAGCCTTCGGTAAAGATCCCGAACTCGCCGTTCGCTGTGCGATCGAAATGCTGCGTGTCCGCGAGAAACTGAATCGCGGCAGCACCGCCCCCATCCAGATCGGAATCGGGATCGCCACCGGAACGGTCGTCGCCGGCTGCATGGGCTCGGAAGATCGGCTCAATTACACCGTTATCGGAAACTGTGTAAACCTCGCCGCCCGGCTCTGCAGCAACGCCCCGCCCGGCTGCCTCTACACCGACCCGGATACCGCCACACGCGCTTCCGGTATTGCCTTTGTCGAAGCCGCACCAATCCAGCTCAAAGGCTACTCACACCGTATTCCCGTTTTTACCGTGGAACCTTCACCGCATTCAGCCTCTCAAACCTTCGCGTGAAAGGTTTCCTCAGCATTCTGGCCGGGTGCGGTCTCTGCCTCCTCCCGCTTCCGGCTCAATTTTCCCTGCCCGCCCTCGACCGGGAACTGGATCGCCTCGGGAACCAACTCTTCCTCGAATCCCCAGACGGAAAACTCTTCGTTCAGGCCTCGTTCCAGCTCGACTTCTGGTTGCACTACGCCGATGGAAACGGCGGCCCGCCCGGTTTCTTCTTTGTCACCAAAGGCCGGGATTGGGAATTCAGCCCCCGCCTGACTGGCCGCTTCGACGCTTTTTTCGGGGAGAAGCTCTCCCTCCACTCCAAGGTCCGCTGGGATGACGGCGTTCACCCCGGGGTCGGCGCCGTCTACGGGGATCACACCGAGGTCCGGGTTGATGAAGGGTTTATCAAATGGGTGCCGACACCCTCCATAACGCTGCAGGTCGGGCAGTTCACCCCCGTTTTCGGCAATTTCATGGCCCGGCAGGATTCCTGGGATATGGGAACCGTGAACTACCCCATGGTTTATGAAAACGTCACCAGTGTAACCGATCAACTCGTCCCCGCCGATGCCGACGCTTTCGCCCAGCGACGGAATCAACCCGATAATAAAAAGGAGTGGATCCCCATCATCTGGGCCCCTCTTTATACACAGGGAGTATCCGTCTTCGGGACCGTCGAGAACCTCCAGTATTCTCTCAACTTCACCGCCCACGCCTCCTCCTCCCGGGGTGTCGTCTGGAACAATATCGACTTCGAGTATCCCACCTGGAGCGGCCGCCTCGGCTATCGCTTCGGCCCGCAAACAACCCTCGGCATCAATGCCTCACAAGGTCCCTATTTCCGAACCGATGCCACGAATCGACTTCCCGCTGGCGAAGACCCTTCCGATTATCTCCAGACCCTCGTCGGTCTTGATTTTCAGTGGGCCCATCGCGACTGGGAAGTGTGGGCCGAACTCTACCTCAATCGCTTCGAAGTCCCTAACACCGCGGAGAGCGCCGACTCCCTCAGCTACTACATCGAAGCCCGCCGTCAACTCGCCCCAAAGTGGTGGGTCGCCGCCCGCTGGAATCAGGAACTCCACTCCAAAATCAATACCCCCTCCGGCCCGCAAGATTGGGATAATGACGTCTACCGCGTCGATCTCACCCTCGGCCACCGCTTCATCCGCCACGGCCAGATCAAATTCCAATACAGCTATCAAAACCAGGATGCCCTTTTCCAAAACGGCCGACACTTCATCGTCACCGAGTTCACCCTCCGCCTCTAAAACTCTCCCTCCCCATCTCCATCCCCCTCCCCCTCTCCTCCGCCCTCCGCCCTCCGCCTCCGCCCTCCGCCTTCCGCCTTCCGCCCTCCGCCTTCCGAGCCCCGGCCTCCGACACTTGACTCACTCCGCTCTCCTCGAATGCTGAGTAGGGTTCATGTCAGGCCTCCACCTTTTCGATTCCCTCACCCGCCAGAAACGGCCTCTTCAACCCGCCGACGGAAAGCGCCTCCGCTTCTATTGCTGCGGCCCCACCGTCTACGGCCCCGGCCATATCGGCAACTTTCGTACGTTCATCCTCAACGACGTGCTCTATCGCGTCGCCAGCCTCGCCGGGCTCAATCCTTATTATGTTCGTAACCTGACGGATGTGGACGACAAAACGATCCGCGATTCCCAGGCCGAAGGCAAGGGCCTCCGCCAATTCACCGACCACTGGATTGAATACTTTCACGAGGATTGCCGACGCCTCAACCTCCTTCCCCCGGACTGCGAGCCTCGCGCCACCGAGCACATCGAGGAGCAGATCGCCCTCATCCAAGCCCTTCAGGATTCCGGACACGCCTACCGGGGTGTGGATGGCTCCGTCTATTTCAAAGTCGATTCCTTTCCTGATTACGGAAAGCTCTCCCATTTCGACCGGGAAGCCCTGCGTTCCCAAAAGACCAACAGCGCCGGCACCCCCAACCTTGCAGATGAATACGACCGGGAGCAAATCGCCGATTTCGCACTCTGGAAAACCTACAAGGCTGCTGATGGCGACAATTTCTGGGAAAGTCCATGGGGGAAGGGCCGCCCCGGCTGGCATTTGGAATGCTCCGCCATGAGCATGAAATACCTCGGCCAGACCTTCGATCTCCATACCGGAGGCGAGGACCTCTGCTTTCCCCATCACGAGAACGAAATCGCCCAGAGCGAATCCGTCACCGGCCAACCCTTTGCCCATCACTGGATGCATGTCGTCTTCCTCCTCTTCGAAGGAAAGAAAATGAGTAAGAGCCTCGGGAATTTTTATACCGTCGGCGATCTCCTCGATAAGGGCTACGACCCCATGGCCATCCGCTACGTCCTCCTCAGCGGACATTACCGCAAACAGCTGAATTTCACCGAACATTCCCTCGAATCTGCAAAAAGCGCCCTTCGCAAGTGGAGCGAGTCCACCGGCCCCTGCCAACCCAAACGCCCGGAGAACCCGCGCTTCGGGATTTTCGAGGACGCCTGGAACCATCTCCTTGACGACCTCAACACCCCTGCCGCGCTTGGCGCTGTCTTCTCTTCCCTGAAAAAGTGGGATCCCGAGAACCCGGAACACCGCCAAGGCCTCGAAGCCATCCTCTTCGCCTTCGGCCTCAACCTTGAGGAAACCACGACCGAATCCGCCGACGAAGCTCCCGGCGATATCCGGGAACTGGCCGAAGCTCGTTGGCAGGCCAAGCAGAGCCGCAATTTTGCAGAAGCCGATCGCCTCCGCGCCGTCATTCAGTCCAAAGGCTGGTCCGTCCTCGACCGCAAAGACGGATACGACCTTCAACCGCAATAACCACCCTCATCGCTCAGAAGCATGGACCTTCATCAACTCAAGACCTGGTGCTCCTACCCCGCCGAAGCACTGGAAAACCACCCGGACCGCCGCGTCCCCTTCCGCCTCGTACGGGACCGCGCCACGATGGGCGAGCTCATGGCCCGGAAGTTCATAGACTTCATCAAGGCCCATAACGCCGAGGATCGTCCCACCCGCGCCATCGTCCCCTGCGGCCCCAACTGCTGGTACGAGCCCTGGACCCGCATCATTAACGAAGAGCAGGTCTCGCTGAAGAACCTCTTTGTTTTTCACATGGATGAGTGCCTCGATTGGCAGGGCAACCTTCTGCCCGATAACCATCCCTTCAATTTCCGGACCTCCATGGAAAAGGTGTTCTACGGAGGAATCCCTCCCGAACGCAACGTCCCCGAGGAGCAACGCTTCTACCCCGACGGGAGAAACAGCGACTGGATTCTCGAACACCTCCACCAGGCTCCCATCGACCTGACCCTCGGCGGTTGGGGCCAGGACGGCCATGTTGCCTACAATCAGGCCCGCCGCCATCCCTTCAGCTCCATTTCCCTCGAGCAACTGCGCAATTCCAGCATCCGGGTCCAGGAGAACAACTTCGACACCATCCTTGCCCTCGCCCATCGCACCTTCGGCGCCGCCTATCAATTCGTTCCTCCAATGTCCGTTACCCTCGGGATCCGGGAATGCTTCAGCGCCAAAAAAGTCCGCGTCTTCAGTGATACCGGGGCCTGGAAACAAACCGCTTTGCGGGTCGCCCTCTTCTCCGAACCCACCACCGAATACCCGTTCACCCTCCTCCAGGAACACCCCGACGCCCTCCTCACCGCCACATTGGAAACCGCGCGACACCCCATCGCCGATAACCCCGACTGGGATCTCTTCTGAAGACGTTTTCGACGATGGCTACATACCGGAAATGTGTCGGCGCCGGAGCGATCGGGCATGGTATCGCCTTTGAGCTTCAGGGTAACGAAACACTCGGGCGCAACGAGAGTAGGCTCGGGCACCTGCTTCCCTCCCGCGATTTCTGTAAGCTCCACATTATCTGCCACTACATCGGCATTTTCCTCGGAAAGCGCCACCCCATCCACCTTATCAGCGCGGTCGGAGACGACGAGGCCGGGGCAAAACTCATCCAGGAAGCCCAGGAGGCCAACCTGAACCCCAATTGGGTCATCCGGACCCCCGATTTCCCCACACCCTTCTGCGTCTGTTTCCAATACCCGGATAAAAGCGGTGGAAACATCACCGAAGGCAGCAGCTCCGCACTCTGTGTGCGACCCGATTGGATCGATAAGGCCCTTGGAGAAATTGGAATCGGTCCGGATTCCATCGTCCTCGCCGCACCCGAGATCCCCTTCGAGTCCCAACTGCACCTCCTCGCCGAGGGCAGGAACCGGGGTGCTTTCACCGTCTCGACCTCCATCTCCGATCAAGCCGTCGCTTTTCTTGAGGAGGGCGGGCTGGCAAATACCGATCTCTTCGCTATTAACATTGACGAAGCTCGGGCTATCGCAAAATTGCCCGCCGACGCCGACTCCGAAACGGTTATCGAGCGGTGCTTGAAGGAGTGTTTCACCGCCAACCCGGAATTGAGGCTCATCATCACTCTCGGTAGCGAAGGGGTCACCACTGCCTACGGCGGCAAGGCGTTGCGCCTTCCCGGCATCAAGGTCACCGCCGTCGCCACCGCCGGCGCCGGCGACGCCCTCCTCGCCGGAACCATTGTCGGCCTCTGGTCCGGTCTACCCTTTACCCCCGATGCCACCCCCAATCCCGGCACCCCTCTCACCAGCGCAGTCGAATTCGGGACCGCCCTCGCCGCCTGCTCCGTTACCTCCCCCGATACCATCCATTTTGGAATCAATCCACAGAGCTTCCTCGAATTCTGCAAAGAGCAAGGTCGGCACCTTTCCCCGGAAATCCAGAATATCCTCAGATAATCCAAATTCCTATGCCCTACCTCCTCCGTTTCGTCCAACGATTCCGCCCCGATAAAGAGGCCGAGTTCATGGCCCTCGAAAAGGCCTTTGCCGACCTCGAACACTCCGAACCGGAGATGCCCCAAGGCCGACGCTACCGGCCCTACGCCGGCCGGGAACCCGGCAACACCCTCATCTGGGAATGCGACTTCCCCACCCTTGAGGCCGCTCAAGTGGCCCTCAGGAACATCCAGAACAATCCCAAGCACGAAGCACTCTTCCAGCAACAGGTCCCCTTCTTCCTCAAGGCCTACACCGAGATCTACGAGTCCATCGATTGAGCCATGAATAACCCTCCGGATCCTGACGCCGTCCTCCCCGAAAAGCGGCTCGTCTTTTTCTCCCCGCACTTCGACGACATGCTTTTCTGCATGGGCGGCTTTGTCGATTTCCTCAAGACCTCCCAGGCTTTTCACAATCGCCGGTTCCACGTCCACCTCCTCTTCTCCCGCAGCAACTACCAGGCCCGGGATAACGAGGGAAACCGCCGCACCGATCGCGCACGCATCCAGTTCGCTTCCGGCGTCCGCCTCATCGAGGATCAGGACTGCCTCGACGAACTCCTCGGCGTCGATAATTACGTATATCAACTTCATGGATACGAAGAATGCTTCACCCGCGGAAAGCCTTTTGCCGACTCCGAGATGGAATTCCCCCATGGCATGTTCGAGGACTTCGATGACGCCGACCGCCATATTTTCCAAAGGGTTAAACGACTTGTAGAAAGCCACCTCGGACTGGCGGACACCGCCCTCGTCTTCCCGATCGCCATCAAGGAGCACATCGACCACTTCATCCTTCGCGAGGCCGCCATTCAGGCCCGCGCTGAAACCAAACAGCCTCTTAAAGCCTCCATCTACTTTATCGAGGACAAACCCTACGGCGGTATCACCACCGAGGAGGAGATGAATCGGATGCAGGCCTTTATCGAGCAACACCACCTCGAGGCCCGGCCCTTCCCCTACCGCGCCGATGCCATTGTCGAACCGGCCTTTCGCCACTACGTCAGCCAAGTCGAGGACGTCTATCGCAAGGGCATCCAAAATCGCGCCCGCACCCTCGGCCAACAGTATTTCACTGAGAACGGCGAAGCCGACTGCCTTTACTACCTCCCTCCCCGAAAACCTTAGCCTTCCTCACCGTCAACTTCGACCAACCAGAGCATACCACCCACCCCATACCGCTCACTGTTTACCCCTCACCACTCACCACTCACCACTTACCCCACCCCCCCCATGCCTCCTCATCCCAACCTCCTCTTTATCCTCATCGACGACATGGGCTGGAAGGACCTCAGCATTTCCGGAAGCGCCTTCTACGAGACCCCGAACATCGATCGCATCGCCCGTGAGGGTATGTTGTTCACCGACGCCTACGCCTCCTGCCCCGTCTGCTCCCCCACCCGGGCCAGTGTCATGACCGGGAAATACCCCGCCAAGGTCGGCATTACCGACTGGATCGACTGGGGCCGCAAAACCCACCCCCGCAGGGGCCGCCTCATTGACGTCCCCTATCTTTACGGCCTCCCGGATTCCGAGACCACCCTTGCCCAGGTCCTCAAGGACCGCGGCTACTCCACCTGGCACGTCGGGAAATGGCACCTCGGCGGAGAGGGCGCCTACCCGCAGGATCGTGGCTTCGACATCAATGTCGGTGGTTGTGAACTCGGGAGCCCCGCCGGAAAAGACGGCAACGGTTATTTTTATCCCTGGTCCATCCCCGTTCTCAAGGACCTCGACCTCCCCGAAGGCACCTACCTCACCGATTACCTCACCGATCGGGTCGTCGACCTCATCGAAAATCAGGAAGACGGAACCCCCTTCTATCTCAATCTTTGGTATTACACGGTCCACACGCCCATCCAGGCGAAGGAAGAGAAAATCCGGAAATACGAGCGAAAGCGCCTCGATCTCGGGCTCGACAAAGTCGAGGAACTCCGTGAGAACGAGTTGATGCCCTACGAACTCGACGAGGAGCGTCACGTCATCCGCCGCCTCGTTCAATCGGACCCGGTCTACGCCGCCATGATTGAGAGCCTCGATGAAAACGTCGGGCGTATTCTCAAAGCCCTCGAGGAGAAAGGGGTCCTGGACAACACCCTCATCGTCTTCACCTCTGACAACGGCGGCCTCTCCACCGCCGAAGGCTCCCCCACCTGCAACGCGCCCCTGGCGGAAGGCAAAGGCTGGATGTATGAGGGCGGCACCCGTGAGCCCCTCTTTGTCCGCTGGACCGAAAAGATCGCGCCGGGATCGACTTGCGAAGTCCCCGTCACCACCCCTGATTTCTTCCCTACCCTGCTCGAAGCGGCAGGGGGCAACCCCGCCGATCACCCCGACATCGACGGTCTCAGCCTGATACCCCTCTTCAAAGGTGAATCCGCCCTCCCCCGCGATGCCATCTTCTGGCACTACCCCCACTACGGAAACCAGGGCGGCACCCCTGGGGCATCCGTCCGCATGGGCGATTACAAGCTCATCTGGTTCTTCGAGGACAATCACGTCGAGCTTTACAACCTTCGAGAGGACATCGGCGAGACCACCAACCTCGCCGCCGCCGAACCCATCCGCACCGAAACCATGGTCGCCGCTCTCAAGAACTGGCAACACTCCATCGAGGCCCGTATCCCCCAACCAAACCCCGATTGGGGAAAATAGAACCCAGAAGCCAAACTTCAGATTTCAGAATCCCAGCTTCCGGATTCCAACTTCAATCTTCCACCAATCCCACTGCTCGAATCGGCGACCCATCCCGCCCTTTGAAGTTGAGCGGGAAGCCGATAAAGGTGAAGGTGTCGGGCAGCGCATCGAGGTTCGTCAGGGTCTCGACGATGACCATCTCCACCCCGAGCAGGGCATGGTGGATATTGTAGTAATCCTGCCCGGGCGTCGGGGTGTCCATCCCGATCATCCGCAGCTTTTTGGAGGCTAGATATTCCGCCGCCTCCAACGTCATGCTCGGGAACTCCGTAAAGAAATTCTCCGCCCCGAAGTTTTTATACCAGTTCGTCTGGAAAATAATTCGGGCACCCTCGGTCAGGTGTTCCTCAAACTGCTCGAAGTCCGCTTTTGTCACCTCGTCACCCGCTTCCTTCGGGATCCGAATCAGGCGCGCCGGACCGTAGAACCATTCCAATGGCATCTGATCGAGGGTCTTTCCGTCATCGATGAAGTGATACATCGCATCAAGGTGCGTCCCCTGGTGGGTGCTCATCGACACATGCGTCAAATTGTATTTAAGCGTCTTCGTATTGCAGTGGGGCACCATGCTCAGCTTCGGATCAAACGGAAACGTCTGCTGCCCGTGCTCCATTGGATGGCTTAAATCAATTAGTTTCATATTTTTCTCGGAAAGCCGGTTATACACTTAATCTTAATCACAATCCTGATCTTCGCTCCTATTTCACTGATCCCTGCCCCCTCTCTCCCGCCCCCAGACCCCTGTCCCCTGACTCCTCACCGCGCCAAATACCCTCCATCGATCACGAGGTCGCTCCCCGTCATGAAGGAGGCGTCCTCGCTCGCGAGGAAGGCCACGCCCGCCGCGACTTCCTCCGGCTGCCCCTGGCGATTCATCAAGTGCATCGCCGACGCCTTCCGGTTTTCCTCCTCCTCATCAAGGCCAAGGTCCTTGCAGGAATTGATAAAGGCGCTGGTATAAATGTAGCCCGGGCAGAGCGAATTCACCCGGATGTTGTCCGGCGCGTGGTCGATCGCCCAGCTCCGCGTCACCCCGCGCATCGCAAATTTCGTCGCCGTATAGGTGGAGAACTTTGGCTGGCCCACAAAACCGGATACCGACGAGAAATTGATAATGCTCCCCCCTCCTGCTTCCCGCATCTGAGGGACCACATACTTGCAGAGGAACGCCGCACCCCGGACATTCACCTGCATCATCATATCCCAATCCTCCGCTGAGCCATCGATTCCCTTCAGGATAAAGACCGCCGCCGTGTTCACGAGGACCGTCACCGGGCCCAATGCCGCCTTCACCTCCCCGCAAGCCTTTTCGATCTCCGCCTCACTCCGGATATCCACCTGCCAATAGCGCGCCCCGATCGCCTCGGCCTTTTCCTTGCCCTCCGGCTTCACATCAAACAGCGCGACTTTGCAGCCTTCTTCGACCAACCGCTTTCCCGAAGCAGTGCCGAGATCACCCAGCCCTCCGGACACGATACAAACTTTTCCTTCCAGTCCTCTCATCATTCATGGGGTTAACGTAAGGGGTATCCTCAAAGCATTCATCCCCACACCAAAATGACAACCCCGGAAAATCACCCCCCCCGTAGGAGAGGGTTTACCCCTCGACCCTCAGCGCCCCCCCGTAGGAGAGGGTTTACCCCTCGACCCTAAGCGCCCCCCTGTAGGAGAGGCTTTACGCCTCGACCCTCAGCGCCCCCCTGTAGCCTCGACCCTCAGCGCCCCCCTGTAGGAGAGGCTTTACGCCTCGACCCTATCATTTTCTCCTCTTTATTCCTCATGCCCATAACCATCCTTCGGCTGATAACCGACAACTTCCCCGGCATGGTCGATATCGACCCAACGAAGCCGGTTGTCCGACGAACCGTAAAAAATATCAAACATCAAATCCTCCGGGGCGTTAATACAACGTTCAGTTAATTGGATAATGTCGCGCTGGCTACACCAGACGGATCCCAAGTCGACCCGGGTGCACGCATCCTCATTATTCATCCATCCAATCCTCAGGCAGCGTGAGGACAGTCCCTCCTGGGAATATTTATAGGCGAGGGCCTCGCCCCAAACCGTGCTCGCGTAAACGATTCGCTGCACCCCATTTTGCTTGCAGGCCTCGAAAACATGGCAGGCGCCCTGAACATTGCTTTGGTGAATCCATTCCCACGGTGCATCCGCGTCAGGAATCGCTGCCATATGGACGACCACATCCATCCCCTCAAACGCCCCATTCAAAGCCTCAGGATCCGACAAATCCGCAAGGACAAAACGGTTTTCGGGAATGGTTACTTTTTTCCCCTCGGCGACTCGAGCAGAGGCCATCCTCCTGCGGGCCAGTCCATAGACTTCATATAAGTTCTCTTGGGCTGCCAAGTGCTTGTAATTCGCTCCGGCGATCAGCCCGTTCACGCCCGTGATCATGATCTTCTTTGCCATGATTTGGATTTATCACCCGAACGCCGTTTTCACCAGTCTGCGTTCAATGCCGCTTTCAGGCCTTGAAATTCCATTCGCTTATTCACAGCCTCCCCAACAGCACCTTCTTATGAGTTTCTTACCCAAGGTCTTCCTCTGCCTTGTCCTCGTCCTGAATTACGGCCCGGCTTTCCTCACTGCACAGGAACCCGGATCCAACGCAAAGCCTGATGAAGAGTGGATCGAGCCCTACCGCCCCCTCGCCCGCGACATCATCGATTTCACCCAATCCGACCAGACCCTTTTCTGGGAGCGTCTGGCCTACCTCACGGATTATTTCCCTCACCGGTTGAGCGGGTCAGGCATGCTCGAAGATTCGATCGATTATCTTTATGAGACCATGAAGGAGGACGGCTTCGACCGCGTCTTCAAGCAGGAAGTCAAAGTGCCCCATTGGGAGCGAAATCAGGAATCCGCCCGCTTTTTCGGACCCTACGAAAAAGACCTCCGTATCCTCGGCTTGGGAAGGAGCGTGGGAACCCCACCCGGTGGCATCCGCGCCCCGGTCCTCGTTGTCCGGAGTTTTGAAGAACTTCATTCGCGGGCGAGCGAGGCGGAGGGCAAGATCGTCCTTTGGAATGTGCCCTTCAACTCCTACGGAGAAACCGTCCAATACCGGGTGCGCGGGGCGGTGGAAGCCGCCAGGGTAGGAGCCGTCGCCTCACTCTTGCGTTCGGTTTCCCCCTATTCCATGCAAACGCCGCACACGGGCGGGATGCGCTATCAGGAGGATGTCCCGAAAATTTCCGCCGCCGCCATCTCTCGCGAGGAAGCGGAATTGATGCAGCGCTTTCAAGACCGTGGAGAGCCTTTTGAAGTTCGCCTCGAAATGGGGGCAGTGACGCATCCTGACACCCTCTCCCACAACCTTATTGCCGAACTCAAAGGAACGGAGAAGCCCGACGAATTTGTTGTCATCGGTGGCCATATTGATTCATGGGATATCGGCCAGGGGGTTATGGACAACGCCAGCGGCGTCATCGTCGCCTGGGAGGCACTCCGCATGCTCAAGGCTCT
Source organism: uncultured Opitutales bacterium (assembly GCA_964417945.1). GTDB lineage: Bacteria > Verrucomicrobiota > Verrucomicrobiia > Opitutales > JABSRG01 > CAYQKH01. Next base: position 6,164 of record CAYQKH010000030.1, on the reverse strand, counting down.
CGGCTTTCAGCCCCGCCGCACGATCCGTGTAGTCGCCTGGACTAATGAGGAAAATGGGCTCCGGGGCGGCCGCGCCTATCTCCGCATGGTCGAGGAAGATAGTACCCTCGAGGGCCACCAACTTGCCTTCGAGGCCGACGCCGGAGTTTTTCAGCCCTACGGGTTTGGCTTCTCCGGCACCGACGAAGCCTACGCCCTCCTCCAGCCTCTCCTCCAGCTGACCGAAGCCATCGGTGTCACCGAAATGCGCCGGGGCAGCTCCGGAGTCGTCGATGTCGGCCCCCTCCATGCCAGCGGGGTCCCCATCATGGGGATCGATACCGACCGCGAACGCTACTTCTGGTATCACCACTCCGAGACCGACACCCTCGACAAGCAAAACCCCGAGGATATCGCTAAGGTCATCGCCGCGACTGCCATCCTTGCCGCCGTCACCGCCGACATGGAGCCCTTCCTCCCCCGCCCCCCAATCGAGGAAACCGAATAGTGCTGTTCCCGGGTCGAGGCATAAAGCCTCTCCTACATCCCAAATATACAATCTAAGCCCCCAAAAACCTCACCACCACCCAACCCCCGTAGGAGAGGCTTTACGCCTCGACCTTCAGCGCCACCCAATCCCTGTAGGAGAGGCTTTACGCCTCGACCTTCAGCGCCACCCCAACCCCCGTAGGAGACGCTTCACCCCTCGACCCTCAGCGCCACCACCCCCCTCTCTTAAAAAAGCGGACCCCGTAGACCCCCATCGACGCCCCCTCGCTACCCGTCATTCAACCCGATCGTTTCCGAAATTCCTTCAATCGCTCCACACCATTCCCGCAGGGGACGCCCCTCGTCAGTCAAAGGTAAAAACCAGGACCCCACCTCTGGATGACACCACCACGCTCCCCACTTCTCATCAAACGGGCAAAGCCCGGCCACGTAAGGATTTAGCAACATATACTGCAGGAAAGGCAGCAACTCCTCCGACTCGCGTAAACGATGATCATGAAAGGCACCCCTCTGCCAGTGCAGGGAAAGGGAACGCAGCACCACAGAACTCCTACCTTTAAACCCACGTAAGACTTCAGACAAAGGTTCGGCCTCCAGCCGGAGAAGCAGATGGATATGATCCGGCATTCCCACCATACAAAGCGGAGATCCTTTGTTTTCAGAATCCAATCCCTGCAAGATTTTGACCAAATCCGAAAAAAGGGAGATTAGACCCTCTTTCCGATCCTGAGTTACACAGGTCAGAAAATAACGTGCACCCGGAACCGATATCCTACCTTTTCGCAAAGCGGAATACCCCCGTGCCCGATTCATTCAGGAAATATGAACTTCTTAGCCTTTTAGGTCGAGGCATAAAGCCTCTCCTACATCCCAAATATACAATCTGAGCCCCATAAAACCTCACTACCACCCAACCCCCGTAGGAGAGGGTTTACCCCTCGACCCTCAGCGCCACCCCCCCCCTGTAGGAGAGGCTTTACGCCTCGACCCTCAGCCCCCCCTGTAGGAGAGGCTTTACGCCTCGACCCGACAAGCAATCAAACCCTCTTAAAGAAACTTTCCCCGTCGAACCATCCCCGTCCACCTCGTCCACCATAGCCCAACGGGCGACGGTGGAAGCCCAACGGGCGACGACAGCCCCCCTCGACCCCACCCTACCCTCTTCACCGCACGCCCACTTCGGATGACGGTTTACCCAAACCCAGGATCTCGGCGGTGGCGTCCAGAAAAAACTCCATCTCCGCTTCGGTTCCCAGGCTGACCCTGCACCAGGTATCGTAGGGCGGAAAGGGACGACCGACAAGAATGCCGTAATCCGCTTGCAGGATCCGCCGGAATTCCACAATCGGCATTCCGGTTTCAAAAAAGACAAAATTCCCATGCGGTTCGGCGTAGCGAAGTCCCCAATCCTCGAATTGGCGGGTTACCCGTTTCCGGATCCGCAGAAACGCCTCCCGATTGGCTTCGACCCATTCAGGCTCCTCAAGACCGGAACGTGCCGCGTTGATCCCCAAACGACCGGGACCTCCCTGGTAAAACGGCATCAAATCCTCTTTCAAATCGGGTGACAACAATCCATAGCCTACACGCAAACCCGCCAGTCCATAAACCTTCGAAAAGGTCCGCGAAACCACCAGGTTGGGTTGCTCCGCAAGCAAGTGCACCATCGTATGCTTCGCTTCGCCTCCTTCGGAAAGCTCGATATAAGCCTCGTCCACCAAAACTATCACCGTATCGGGAAGGGATCGGATAAACGCTTTCAAGTCCTCCGCATCGAGCAAGGTGCCCGTCGGATTATTCGGATTGCAGATATAGACCAGTCGGGTGGTAACCGTGACCGCCACAGCCATTGCGTCGAGATCCAGCTTCATCGAATCATCAAGCGGAACTTCCAGGACCTCCCCACCATGGTCCATCCACGACTGCGTTAATTGCCGATAGCTCGGGGTCGCCGTAAGCAAGGTCGCACCGGGCTTACCCCACGCCATCCCTGCCATCTCCAATAACGGCCCTGAGCCGGCCGTAAGCAAAATGGATTCCGGCAAGACCCCGTGCCTCTCCGCAAGCAAGGACAGGAAGACCCGGGCTTCGCTCCCGGAATAACGCCCCGCGTTCGGCAGGTCACTCAGGATCGCTTCCCGGACCTGGGCCGAAACCGAAAACGGATTCTCGTTGAAGTTGAGCCGAATGACCCCCTCCGCCCAGGCCAGGCCCGGCAGCAGAAATAGCCAGCCCAGCCGCCAAATCCAAATAGATGAACGTTGTCTAATCATGGTTTACCAATGTCGATACAGTGCGCCTCTATAGAAAGTGCGGCTGCAAACCATTCCCGTCGAGGCGTAATCCCCCCCGTAGGAGAGGCTTTACGCCTCGACCCTCAGCACCAACCAACCCCCTTTCAGAAGAAACTTCCCCAGCCGGGAACTGCCGAATGGAACCCCTCGAACCTAAACCAAAGCCCTACACACCCTCCTCAATCCCTTCCGTCGCAAAATTATAGAACCGCCGACTCCCGGGCTCCCCGTCGATATAATACAACCAGACACGGTCGCTCATCCGGAAGAAATAATTCTCAAATTCCGCATCCGCTTTCGTCCAGACCCAGCCGAGCCCCGGGATGAAGAGAAAAACGGATTCCTCCGTCGCCTCCACCACGTAAACCCAGCCCACACCCGGCTTGTAAACCCATGGATAAAACTCCATCCAGAGCACTCCGAGGCCCGGCACCCGGACAAAGTTGCGCTCTAGCTCGGCCAGCACCCGATCGAAGGCGCGGGGTTGGCGGGCAAACGTCGCCGTCACGCTGACGGGCCCGGTCACCGCAAAGGTCAATGGGTTGATCCGGGTGTTAAAGTCGCCTGTCCAGCCCGTAAAGCGGTAGCTTTCATCCGCGGTGGCCTCGAGGGTCGCCTCGGAACCCGCATCAAAACTTCCCCCGCCGGAGACCGACCCGCCTTCCCCCGCGCTCACCACGACCTCGAAGCCACCTTCACCCCCAGCTCCCGGTCCCGGAAAGACGAAAGTGTCCGAACGGATCGGGAAGGCGCCATCCACAAAGGCCGCCCCCGAACCCGGGCTCTCGTTTGCAGCCGAAACCGCGTTCGCGGTTAAGACCGACACATTGAAGCTCTGGCCCGCCCCAAGGCCGTTCGTCTTTTTGTAGACGATAAAATAAATCCCCGAGCCATCCGCCGGCACGACGAGATTTTCCGGCCGGAGGATGACAAAACCGTTATCCTGCAGGAAGGGACGCCGACCCGCTAGCAGGGTATCCCCGGAGGAGAAGGTCCCGCTTTCGTCGGTATCCGCATACAGGCAGACCCCGTCGATCACCAGCGGATCCGGCGCCGTGCCGTCCGCAGACAGCCGCAAGGCCTCCAACCGCACCGGGTTACTCGAACCGGCCGTGAAAGTCAGCGCCAACACCTCCAACTCGCCGTCCCCGTTAAAGGCCGCGTCTACGCCGTCCACCGGACTGGCTTCATCCGTGCGCTCGATTTGGAAAGGAGGCGTGCTCGCCGATTCGCCCACCCCGCCGAAGAAAGAGGTATCCTCCGTGATCGCATGGGTCGCCGTCACCGCCAGTTCCAGCCCCATTGGGTCCCGCATAGGGAATAACGTCCAGCTGCCCCCCGGTCTGACAATGGCTTGCCCGAGGAAGTCTTCCCCTTGGAGAGATCCCAGTCCGGTATCTTCAAACAACTGGATGATCGAATCCACCGGGATCGCCTCCAGGTCCGGCACCGTTCCCGTAATCGCGTTCGGGCCGACAAAGCTCACTTCCGGCGGGACCTGGTCGTTGTTCCCCCCGAGGAACAACTCAATCCCCTCGCCACCGTTATTCTTAAAAGCGTTTTGTAGAATCGGATTCCCCGTGCTGGATCCTCCTAGCACCAATACGCCCGCCTCCCCGTTATAGAATATCGTATTCGGACTCACCGTTCCCAATTGCCCGGAGGTCCCCGGGGCCTGCCCTTGCACGACTCCGCCTATCTGGTTGTTGCTCGCGCCGTCCGCCAGAACTATTCCATTCCCACCGTTTCCGAAGTCATTAAAGACCGGATCCGTCCCGATGAAATTGTTGAAAAGGAGGTTCCCCTGCGTCTGCGCTCCCTCCAATCGGATCCCATCCAGGTCTTGGGCCACAATGCGATTCCCCGTCAGGCGACCATTTCCCCCTATCCGGTTATTCGCCGCATTGATCAAAACAATGCCGTTTGATTCATTGTATGAACTCGGCTGGTCGCTTTCATCCAGCCCGATTGTGTTATTCTGGATGATGTTCTCATCCGTCTCGCAAAGGACAACATTCCCACGAATCTGGGAATCCGTTGGCATCATCCCATTATCGAAGATATGATTCCGCTCCACTTGAGCGGGCCCACCGACCGTGTTTTCGCTTCCGTCGGCGATGGCCACGCCCGCCAGTTCATTTCCGTAAATCACATTTCCTCTCACCGTGTTTCCTGATGCCCCATCGCTGATCAGCACTCCGATTGCCATGCTCCGGATCTCGTTCGGGTTCAGGATCGATTCTCCGATGATGTTTCCTGTGCTGCCAACTCCTCGAATCCACACCGCAATGTCATAATCGGATTCCTCAAACGCTGGAAGATTACAGGGATCGTCATAATCCACGTAATAACCATTAAAACCAGGGCTGAAGTTATTAAATCCATCGTAGCCAATCACGTTGTTCAATATCCGGTTGTGCATTCCAAAAAAGGATATCGTGTTATCCACAATCTCCAGAGGGATCGCAGCCCGCATTGAGTTCCCGTATTCCGAAGTGGATCCTCCGATAATATTCCCCATCGAATTCCCCCGGATCACGATCGCTTTCAAAGTCCCGTTCGTCCCAAAAAGGTTATTCTGGATCCGGTTCGGCTTCAACAGCTCCCCATCCGGCCCGAGGTCCGCCGAGACGTTATCCAGGATCAGCGAAGTCCCGATCGCGAACTCGTTTCCCCCAAAATAGCGGCTTGTCTCGCCCGAGTCCGGATCCTCAATCTCCGTATCTCCACCCGGGATACCCACCACGTTGTCCTGCGCTCCGTTGCGGATCAGGATACCCGTCTCCGCATGCTCGTAGGGTTTGCTAGGCGGACCCCCGAAGGAAAACCCTCCGAAAAACCGTCCCATGTCGTTTCCTACCACCTCGTTGGCCTCCGTCCCCGCACCTTCGATTAGGATGCGCACCCCGTCCTCGAACTTCCCGCCGAGGATTAGATTGGATTCACTCGCCCAATCATCCCCACCGATGATATTCCGGCTAGCTCCATCCGCAATGTGAATCGAGGCGACATCTCCTCCCCGAAGATCGCTGCTCAAGATCAGGTTTTCGTCGGTCCCGGTTCCGGTGATCTGGATCCCGGATCCGGTGATCTGGTAGGTCGTGATATCGATTAAGCGGCTCCCAGAGGCTCCGTCGGAGATCACAATCCCATTGGCCGCAATCGGCGCACTGAACTCCTCTAACGTGCTCGGTATGATAATCGACCCATTTTCGTCGAAGGTATTCCGAGCATATCCCAGTTCAACATTCTCCAATACGTTAAAATCAGTGTCCTCTCCGGTAATGACAACCGCGTCTTCGTTCAACCCTCCGATCCCCATCGTCTTGATCGTATTATTTTGCGCCCCTGCCTCGATTTTGACCCCAAAGCCCACAGTCT
>CAYQKH010000029.1:16344-26002 GCA_964417945.1 uncultured Opitutales bacterium | reverse complement strand
GCAGCCGGGATGGTGAGATTGACTATGACCTCGATCTCAGGATCGGCGAGGAGATCTTCGATTGAACGCAGCGGCACGTTGTATTGGTCGGCTCGTTCACGGGCGGCTTCTTCCCGGATGTCGGCGCAGCCGGCGACTTCAAAGCCGTCATAGGCTTGGATGCCTTCGAAGTAATGGCGGCTGATGGCGCCGCAGCCTAAGATGCCAAGTTTAGAAATCTTCATTTGCGGAGGGTTTGTGGAGATAGGTCGGGAGTTCTTTGGTGGGAGTCAGAAGCCTTGCGGGCGGGGGAGAGATCGGAATCCCTCCCTATCCTTGAGGCCATCAGCCGAGTGAGGAGGAATCAGGAAGGGATGAGGTCCTTAACGAATTCCCTTTCACCGACCAGTTCCTGCACGTTGTTGGCGATCATTTGAACCCCGTATTCATTGATGTCGAGCCCCTGAACGATTTCCCAATTCTCTCCGTCAGAACGGATGGGAAAGGAGGTAATGAGTCCGGGCTCCGTTCCGTAGGAACCGTCGGAGACAACGGCGACACTGGTCCAATCCCCTTCCGGAGTTGGATTGGTCAGGCTCCTGACATTATCGACCACGGCGTTGGCGGCACTGGCGGCGGAAGAGGCTCCGCGCGCCTCAATGATGGCGGCCCCCCGTTTGGCGACGGTAGGAACAAAGGTTTCCTTCAACCAGGACTCGTCCCCGATGACTTCAGCGGCCGACACCCCATTGATCTTTGCGTTGTAGAAATCCGGGTATTGGGTGGCGCTGTGGTTCCCCCAGATGGTCATGTTGGTTACGGCGGTGACATGAACACCGGCCTTTTGAGCGAGCTGGGTTTTGGCGCGGTTCTCGTCGAGGCGGGTCATGGCGAAAAAGCGGTCCCGGGGGAGTCCTCCGGCGTTGCTCATGGTAATGAGGGCGTTGGTATTGCAGGGATTGCCAACGACAAGGGTGCGGATGTCGGCGGCGGCGTTGGCGGCGATCGCCTTGCCCTGACCGGTAAAGATTTTTCCATTAATGCCGATGAGGTCGGCGCGCTCCATGCCCTTTTTCCGGGGAACACTGCCGACGAGGAGGGCCCAATTCACATCCTTGAAGCCCTCGTCGAGGCTACTGGTGGCGACGATATCGGTCAGGAGGGGAAAGGCGCAGTCGTCGAGTTCCATGACAACGCCTTTTAGGGCGTCCATGGCGGGTTCGATCTCGATGAGGTTAAGTGCCACGGGCTGTTGGGGCCCGAAGATGGCTCCGCTGGCGATGCGGAAGAGCAAGGCGTATCCAATTTGGCCGGCTGCACCGGTTACTGCTACACGAATTGGTTCGTTCATAAGTCGTTTTTCTCGGGGTTACGGGAGTTCACGCGTTGGTGAAGGGTCTGAGGATTGGGACAAATGGGGTTGTAGGCTAAAACGCAGGGGAGGACAAGTTTCGACGCCGGAGAAGCGGTTAATTTGCGAGGCCGTCACCGAGACGCTGGTGGGCCTCAAGGATGGTGGTTTCGGTGGCCTCCCATCCGATGCAGCCGTCGGTGATAGACTGACCGTAAACCAACTTATCGACGGGTTGAGGGAAGGACTGCTTTCCTTCGACAAGATTGCTCTCAATCATAGAACCAATAAGGGCGGACTGGCCCCGGAGGACCTGTTCGATTAAACCGCGAAAGACCTCGGGTTGGCGGGAGGGATCCTTGCTGCTGTTGGCGTGACTGGCGTCGACCATGAGGGCGGGGACCATGCCTTCCCGGTGGAGCAACTCAACGGCTCGTTCGACATCCTCTGGAGAGGAGTTGGGGCCCTTCGCCCCGCCGCGGAGAATGATGTGGCAGTTAGGGTTGCCGCGGGTGGTGACGGCAGCGGCGCGCCCTTCCTGAGTAATGCCGAAAAAAGTCTGCGGCTGGCTGGCGGCCTTGACGCCGTTGATCGCGAGCTGGATATCTCCGCCAGTGCCGTTTTTAAACCCAAGGGGCATGGAAAGCCCGGAAGCCATTTGCCGGTGGGTCTGGGACTCGGCGGTTCGGGCACCGATGGCGGACCAGCAAATTAAATCGGCGATATACTGAGGGGTAATGGGATCGAGAAGCTCGGTCGCGGTGGGAAGGCCGAGATCGATGATATCGCTGAGGAACTGTCGTGCGGTGCGGAGGCCCTTGACGATATTATTGGATCCGTCGAGGTCGGGGTCCATGATGAGGCCCTTCCAACCCACGGTGGTGCGGGGTTTTTCGAAATAAACCCGCATGACGAGGAGGAGGCGGTCCTTACAACGCTCGGAGAGGGCTTTGAGGCGTCGGGCGTATTCAAGGCCAGCGGCGGTGTCGTGGATGGAGCAGGGGCCGACCACGAGGAGGAGGCGCTTGTCGTCGCCAAAAATAATGCGGTGGATAGCCTCGCGGCACTCGGCCACGAACTCGCGTTGTTGCTCGGTTTTTTCGATTTCCCCACGAAGTTCCAGCGGGGTGGGGAGCTCCTGGGTGGAGGTGATGTTGATATCGGTTACGCGATGCACGGCAGGTCTTGAAAAAGTATGGAAGGAAGGGTTGAACCCTTGAAAATTGGGCATTGTTTTGTCAATGCTTATGGATGGACAGCAAAGGAATGCGGGAGAGCCGGACGGGAGAAGCGCTGCTTCCTCCGGACCCCACGGTTTTTAGAATTACGGGAGAGGACAGTGCCACCTATCTGCAGAGCCAGATCAGCGCGGAACTGCCGGCGGTCGGGGATGAAGCGGGCGGGTATACGCTCTGGCTGAATGCGAAGGGACGGATCGAAGGGGATTCCTATCTCGTGAGGACGGGGGAGACCGAGACCACCCTGGTGAGTTTCCATACCGGAGCGGAACGCCTGCGGGAACTGGTCGAACGCCATATCATCGCAGACGACGTCGAAGTGGAACCGCGGGAGGGGATGCGGGCAATCGCTTTTTGTGAGGGTACGGTTCCGGAGGCGCTGCTAAAGGAGGAAGGCTGTATCCGGTTTAAGGAGAGGCGGGGAGAACCGGCCCTGCAGTTTTTCGTCGTGCCGGGGAAGCAGTTGAGCGAGCTGGTTCCCGAGGCTTCGGGAGGCGGAGAACGGGGATGGACCCGCGAACGCATTCTGCGGAAAATTCCGGCGATCCCGGCGGAAGCCGGGGAGCGGGATACGCCAATGGACCTGGAACTGGAGACGGCGGTCGCCTTTAACAAGGGTTGCTTTCTGGGACAGGAAGTAATGGCGAGAGTGAAAGCACGAGGAAAGCGGAGGAGGGTTCTGCAAGTGCTCGACGGAGACCTGGGAGCGCCTCCGCCGCAAGGGACCGACCTGGGCGGAGGGAGCCGGGTCCTGTGCTCAGTTAAGGAAGAAACGGGTTGGCTGGCCTTGATCCAACGACGGGCGGAGGGCTGAACCCCACCCTTGGAAAAAGGTTGAGGAAGTTATTTTTTGAGCAGGCCGGATCGGTTTGAGCCCGCATTTGGTGGGGGGTAGAACCCCATCGGATGCTGAATCACGCATAAGATGCGGCCTGGAGAGGAGGTTAACGGTGAAAACCCTTGAAATAGCGGTTTATTGGATTGACCGGAGGCAAATTCCTTTACGAGATAGCGAACATCAGCACGTCTGCTGATACCCTTACGAAAAATAAACGATAACAGAGCCTTATGAATAAAGCTGAACTAGTAGAGGAAGTACAGAAAGCCCTCGGAAAAGAAACCTCCAAAGCCGCCGCCGAACGATCGGTGGAAGCCGTCATCGATGGTATCAAAAAAGGTATCAAGAAGGACAAGTCGGTCGCGTTGATTGGATTCGGAACCTTCTCGGTGGTGAAGCGTGCCGCCCGGACGGGGATCAATCCTCAGACGAAGGAGAAGATTAAGATCAAGGCTTCCAAGGCTGTTAAGTTCAAGCCGGGTGCCGGTTTGAAGGCCATTGTCTAACTTCCTTGCTCTTTATCCATAAAAGCCCGCGGCGACTTCGCCGCGGGCTTTTTTTTGATGGCGTGGTTGGGTGGGAGCGATGGAATGAGAGGATGAATTTAAAAGCGGCGAAAACGGTGGTGCCGGTCTACACGGAGGCCTATGGAAAGGCGCCGGAAGTTGTCGCGTGGTCGCCGGGCCGGATTGAGTTCCTTGGGAACCACACGGACTACAATGGCGGGGAGGTGCTTGGAGCGACCTTGAACCGTGGGATCGCGGTGGCGGCGGGTGTTGGTCGGCCTGGATGGATTCGTATCCGGAGTGACTGGAAAGCGACCGAACCATTGGAATTGGTGTGGGATGGCGGGGAGCTTCGGCCGCTGGCGGGGGGGGCGGGGGGGGCTTGGGCCAATTTTCCCCTTGGAGTATTGGAAATGATGCGGCGGAGGGGTCTATCGAAGGATTTCGGGATCGAACTGGCCCTGAGCAGCGACTTGCCGGTGGGGGCGGGTTTGAGCAGCTCGGCGGCGCTGGAGGTTGCCTCGGCTCTCGCGGCGGGACGGGTCTTCGGGACTGATTTTTTAAGGAAAGAGGAATTAATCGGGATTGCGAAGGCAGCGGAGAACGACTTTGTGGGGATGCCCTGCGGGATCCTGGACCAGACGGTGGTGGTGTGCGGCGGAACGCACCGGCTGGTGCACATCGACTGCAAGACGGGCGGGGTGCGTCGAATCCCCCTGCCGGAAGGCATGGGCTTGTGGATATTCAATACGGCGGAGCAGCATTCCCTGCTGGATTCGCTGTATGCGGAACGGAGCCGCGAATGTCGACGGGCGCTGGAAATTGTTCAGGGGATCATTCCTGGGGTGGAGGTTCTCTGCGACCTGAAGAGGGAGGGCTTGAAAACCTGCCGGGAAGCCCTGGGTGAGAGGCTCTGGCGACGGGTTCGGCATGTGACGGGTGAGAACGAGCGGGTGCGAAGGATTACGGCGCTGCTTGAAGGGAAGGCAGTCGATGGGGTCGTGGGTGAGGCAATCGGAACGGCCTTTTTCTCCAGCCACGAGAGTTCGCGGGTGAATTTTGAAAACAGTACGGAGCATCTGGATGGGGTGGTCGGGTCTTTAAAAGAATCGGAAGGGATCCTCGGAGCCCGTTTGACCGGGGGCGGATTCGGAGGGGCGGTCCTCGCACTGGCGGGGGAAAGGTTCGGGCGCAAGGAGGCGGAGGGGGTGTGTCGCCAATACGCGCAGGTTTTCGGACAGGACCTGGAGGTTCTGGAGGTTGCGACCGGACCGGGGGCGACAGTTGTCGAGGGGGAGTGAGGCGGCGGATCACCCGGCGACGGGAAACCAGGCGAGGCTTTCCCGGAGGCCGCCGGGTCGGCTTTCAAGAAGGCGCAACCGGCGGTATTCCCGAAGGAGTTCGCGCAGGCGGGAGGAGTCAAGCCGGTTGAGGCCCCGGTCTACGGCGTAGTCGAGGAAGCCGAGGGTGAGGTGGATAGGGTCGGCCTCGGCTCCCGAGGCCGTCACCCGGTTGCGAATGGCGTCGATCCGATCGCGTGTGTTTTGAAGCTCTCCGGTAGTGATGTTCTCCCGCAGGTTCCGGAGGGAATCGGGATCGGCGACAAGCAACTCGTAGAGTGGGGACCAATTCTGTCGGGTATACTGGATTTCCTGATCCAGCGTCCCGAGCTCAAGAAGGGCTTGGGAGAGGCGGTCGGAGGGGTTCCAGTGGAGGACCCGGTCGAGGTTGGAGACCAGTTCCCTGTCTGCGGGAAGGGAGCCCGACCACGCGGCGGCGGCAAATTGAAAAACGGGAACCCAGGAGACGATCCAGGGCTGGTGGTGGCCGCGATCCCCCCAATCGGTGAGAAGGAGCCCGTCGGCGCCAAACGCGCGAGCCTGACTGGCAGCAGCGGAACAATTTCCGCGGGCATTTGCTGCCCGGGTTCCGAGGGATAACCAGGAGGAGGTGCCGGGTGCGACGAGGAATCGGAATCCGGCCTCGCGGAGGGTCCGGCACTGAGACGCAAAGGGATGGTCGGCCTCGTAACCCCAAAGGACGGGAATTGAATCACGGGAGACAGATTGTTCGGCGCCGGGATGGTTGAGAATGATGTCGGCCCAGAACATGGGGGTGCGGTCGAAAGCCCGGACCTTCTGGAAGAGGCGCTCGAGGTGTTTGCAATAGACGGCGGCGAGACCCTCCTCACGGACCTGGGGGGCGCTCCAGCCCTGACCGAGTTCCCAGGTTTCATCGCAACCGATGTGAAAGAGGGGGCTGGTAAAGGAAGGAAGGAATTCCCGGTAGAGGTCTTCCATGAAATCGGCGGAGGCTTGTTCGGGTTTGAAAGTGGTGCCGTTTGGGTGGTGGGTGCCTCCGGGGCTGGTAACGGGGCCGGGGTGCTCGGCGAGCCCCCGGTAGCGGGAGTGCTTTAACCAGCGCTCCATATGCCCGAAAGAGTTCAGGTTTGGAACGAACTCGATGCCGAAGGCCTCGCAGCAGTGGCGAATCTGGAGGAGGTCCTCCGAGGTGAGGGGAGAGGCATCGGCCCAGACTTCGCGATGGTTGGAAAAGGCAAAGGTATTTTCGATATAAAGCTGCAACTGGTTAATGCGCAAGCGCGCGAAAACCGCGATGCGGTCGAGAAGGGATTGCAGGCGGGGAACGCGAGTCCGACTAATGTCGAGCATGATCCCGCGGGTGGCAAAGAGGGGCCGATCGGTAATGCGAAAGGCACGGCCCTCCCACCGGGCTCCAACGAGGGACTCAAGGGAGAAGACGGCGTAAGCCCAACCCGTTCGGTCCGCGCTATGAATCCGAATGCCCGCCGGTGTCGCCTCCAGTTCAAAGGAGCCGGGAGGAGCGGAATCCGTGAGTGATTCCACCTTGAGAGGAAGGGCGTTAGGTTCATCCCGGAAGATCGCATCGCATCCAAAGGGGTAGGCGGAGGAGGCAAGGGAGGGAGGAATCAATGCAGGAGGCTGAAGGCCATGAACGAATGAAATCCTCCCTTCCAGAAGAGTGCTGCTTCGAGGTTGAGGAAAAACAGGCAGAGAGGGCAGGGGCATGGTTAAATCCCGCGCAAATTAGGGGAGACAATGAATAATTCCGACCATTTTCCCATCCAGTGGAAGCATTAGCACTGTTGGCATAAGGTCTGCTATTTCCTACCCACTTACCAAGTCTCCTCCGGAGCATTTTGGTTTAAGTGGGGTAATGTAAAGTCTAACCGACATTACAAAGAGAAGGGCTCGGCGTTAGGGGTTTTCGCCGGGCCCTTTTTTATTTTGAGGTCGGCGATTTGGAAATCAGACGCGCGGGCGGGTATGAACTTTGGAGAGGCCACCGTCAAGGCAGAGGGTTTGACCCGTAACCCAGGCGCTGTCGGAGTGCAGGAGCCAGGCGATGGCGGAGGCAATTTCATCAGGTTTGCCGACCCGACCGAGGGGGTGCATGCGCTCGGTGATCTTGCGGGACATCTCATTGCTGAGAATGGGTTGGCTCATGGGGGTCTCGGTCATGCCGGGTGCGACGGAGTTGACCCGAACATTGCGTGAAGCGTAAGTGGCAGCGGCACTCCGGACGAGACCGTCGATTCCGGCCTTTGCGGCGCCGATGGCTTCGTGAGAAGGCAGGCCGGTCTGGGCGGCTACGGTGCTGGTGAAAACAATGCTGCCTTCGCCCTGCTTCTGCATGGAAGGGATAACCGCCTTTAAGAGGTAAAAGGCGGAGTTAAGGTTAATGTCGATCGTTTGCTTCCACTCATCGACAGAGAGCTGATGGGCACCTTTGAGCATGAAAGACCCGCCGAGGTGGACGAGACCCTGGAGGTGTCCGGCTTCCTCGAAGATGGCCTTGGCAGACTCCTGAACTTTTTCCGGGTCGGTAGCATCGAGGGGAAAGATCCCGGCCAGATCGAATTCCTCCGCGAGATTCCGGAGGTTGTCGGCATTCCTTGCGGAAGCATAAATTCTCCAAGAGTCCTTTTGGAGACGGTTGACGAGACAGCGACCGATACCGCCGGTTGCACCGATGATCCAAACGTTTTTAGCAGTTTCAGAAGGCATATTTTACAATAGGGAAAGCCTGGCGGAAAACAACCGAGGGAGACGGATTCCTACAGGCGTTCGGAGAGATCCTGGGCGTATCCGGTGAGTTCGAGGAAGCCGACACCGAGGTGTTGATCGTCCTCGTCATAGATATCGACAGCCCCCTCCCAGTAGGAAATACCCCCAAGATCTCCGGGCATTTCGGAGGAGTCGACGCGTGGGACGATCCGATAGGTATGCTGCTTTCCGGTTTCCGGGTGAGTGGCAATGAGCTGGGGTCCGATCGGGTAGGTGGCTCCGGTGACCTCGCTGGTCCATGGGCGACCGTGGAGCCATTGAAATTGATCGGCTTTCACCTCGTGGATGCGGCCACCCTCATCGATCCAATTGCAAAAGGAATATGGAGCGGTGGACTGGTCCTTCCGGCGGAGTCGATAAGCCATGATCTCGGTGCCGTCGAAGAGCTGCATCTGGACCCAGTCCCAGCCCTCTTGATCATCCTCAAGCTGGTTACTACTGATTTCGTGGTCCATCCAGGCCTGGCCCTCGACGGTGTAGGGGGTTCCTTCAACGCGGATACGGCCCTCGACGTCGAGCCGGGGAAAGGTGATGTAATAGCTGGCGGATTCAGGGGAGGCCCCTTTGCGGGAGACCCCGCGATCGCCGAAAAGGATTCGCTTCTTGGCGGGCCGGAAGGTGAGCTGGAGGTCGACATCGGAGTGGATGCCGCCTCGAAAGTGGAAGGGGTCGGGGTCGCCGTCGGCATTGTAATCCTCGGCGACGAGAGACCAGCTGCCGTTGGCCATGTCGAGGGTGCCGGTTTGCGAAGAGGCGTTCCAGCCGAGACGGTTGAGTTTTTCCTGGTGAAAAAAGGCTTCCCGTGGAATGTCCATGAGAGCGGCGTGAGCGAGGAAGATGGTGCGGGTGCCGAACATGGGGTTATCAGCGGAGCCGTCGGCAGATTCGTCCGGCGGGGCGCTGTAGCGGAAGAAGGTGATCTGGAAGGCGAAGGGCCGGTCGCCGGATTCGGGGGCTCGAAGGTGGCCGGTGATGTACCACCACTCAATGGCGAAAGCGGGATGGTCGCCGTGGTCATAAGGAAAACGGAGAGGGATCTCCGGGTCGGGGTAAGCGTAGCCATCGGCGGTTCTGGGGAATGGGCGCGGGTCGGGTTCGGTGGCAACCAGACCGAGGACGAGGAAAAGGCAGCCGAGGAGGGTGAGGCACTTCATGAGGAAGGGGCGGTGGTGGAGCCGCGAAGGGCTTCCAGTTGATCGGCAAGAATCCGGTTTCCGTTTTCGGACTTCAGGGCCTCGGCTTGTCGGCGGGCGGCCTTGGCGAGGGCACCCTCGTTTTCGATCTGCTGGAGAAGGGAGGGAAGGCGCCTGGGCCAGTTTTTTCGGGGAAGACGTCGGCCGACACCGAGGCGTTCGACTTCTCCGGCAAGGAACCACTGGTCGGCAATGTGGGGAATGATGATCTGTGAAACACCGGCATGGAGGGCGGCGGCGGTGGTTCCCGCCCCACCATGATGAATAAGGGTGGAGATCCTCGGAAGGAGGGCAGCGTGGGGGGTGTGCCCGATAATTCGCACATTGTCCGGCGGGTCGCGATGGGTCAGACCGGCCCAGCCGGACTGGACCAGAATCTTCCGTGAAGCGGGCCAATGGCGGAGAAATTCCCGCATCAGCGCATCGGCCCCGGGAAAGGTGACG
>CAYQKH010000029.1:0-16334 GCA_964417945.1 uncultured Opitutales bacterium | reverse complement strand
AATTGAGGAGGGGAACGGATTGACCGGAGAGGAAAACAGACAGATCGGAGGGGAGGGGCTGGAGGTCATCGGAATGCATGAGGGACCCGACAAAGTTGCAGGGCTGGTCGGGTTGGAGGAGGTTTTTCTTAAAAAGAGAGGGAAGAACAAGGTGGGTGTGAGCAACATACTCATCGCGCAAGTCGTAGCTTTCGGGAAGGAGGTCCAGCATTCCGGCGTTGCGGAGGTGCGAGCGCATCTTGCGGTTGATATACCAGAAAAAGAAATTCCAGGAGGCGCGGTTGAGGGGGAGGTGACGCCGGGTCTCGAAGAGCGGATGGTGATTCCGGCTGGGGAAAAAGCGGTGACTGAAAGAGACAGTACGAGCGGGAACTCCCCGAGCCCGGGCAAAGAGGGCGAAGAAGGGAAAAAGGTAGGAAGCAACAACGACATCCGCCTCGTCGATGAGGGCGAGAAGATCGCTACGGCGCGTGGCAAGCTCATCAAAAAGGAGACGGTAGAAGTAATCGACGACCTCACCGCCCCGCTTGCGTTTAAAAATCTCCAGCATCATGCCAGGCAGGTCATTCAATGGCCCGGAATGAAAGAGCGGGACCCATTCCACAGGAAAATCGGCGGCGAGGGAACGGAAGGCATTCTGGGTGGACAGCGTGCATTGATGCCCGCGGCGGTGGAGTTCACGGGAAAAATTCAAGAGGGGAAGGACATCCCCGGTGGATCCGAGAGTGATGAAAAGAAAACGCACAATGGCTGGGATTCGGAAGAAGGGTGGCGGGGCCAACCCTACTTTTTAGTAAGGGGATGGTATTCGCCCTTGGTTCCGTCCTCAACCGGGGGATCGGTTTTTTTTCGAAAGATGAAGCCGAGGACCCGCGAGAGAAAGCGGGAGAAGGTCTGGTTTTCGGTCCCGTGCTCGAGTTGGGGGAGGATTTCGGATTCCGCGGATTCAATCCACTCCTGGATTCTGGGGATCGGTTGGTAGGACTCCTCAAACTCGATGAGGCGGGTGAGGTCGAATTTTCTGGAGTAGACGCCGATACCGGCACGTTGTGCGTCGAGTGCGTTGCAGCGCTGTTCGAAATGGCCTTTGGTGGGAACCATGAGGACGGGCTTCCCGAGATAGGCGGCCTCGCTGACGGATTCGAATCCGGCGGTGGTGGCGAGCCCCCGGCAGGAAGCCATCAGTTCGAGAAAGAGGGTATCGGAAATCTGGTGGAAGACGAGGTTTTCGCCGACCTTGTAGGGATCCTCGACGTCTTTCTTATCCCAAAAGGCGTGAATTTTGTATTCGGGATTGCGCTTATGCCAGCGGATGAGTTCAGCGAAATAGCCCTCGTTGAGGAGGTAGACGAGGAAGTGGTCGCCACGGGTGGGGGTCAGCTCAAAGATATCCTTCCGGAGAACGGGAGGGACAACGTAAAGGAAGGGGTCGTCGAAGGGAGGAAAGGTGTCGAAGGAAAGGGCGAGGTAACTGCGGCAGCGGAGCCCGGTAATCCAGGTATTGATTTTGAAGAGGAATTTGCTCCAGTAGGTATGCCGCGGGAAGGGGAAATCAGGGTGTCCGTTGAGGTATTGGTGCCCGATACAGAAGATGGCGGCGTGGGGCTGATAGAGAACGGAATAGAGCCCGAAAAGGACCTCGTAGAAGTTGATGATAACATCAGGCTCGGCCGCGCTCAGGTGATCGTGGATCTCGTGGAGGCTCTGGGTGTAGGTGCCGGTCTTCCGGAGGTTGTAAAAGATGGTGCGGCTGATCCGGACTCCTTTCTGGTGACGGTCGCGGATAAAGTTGGGGCTGTCGTACTGAAAGATTTCACACCCGATCTTCTCCTTAAAGAAATTGGGGATGACGCGGACAGGACTCCGCCCGACGAGGACGGCGGAAACCTCATGGCCATTTTTCTCAAGAAGTGCCTTAAGGGCGATGGCCTGAGTCAGATGTCCCCGACCTTCGCCCTGAATGACGAAGGCAAACTTCTTCGGCTTTTTGGCACCCTCGGTTTGCATGGGCGGAGCGAATGGGAAATTGGGAGAAAGGTAAACAAAATTTTTGCAATGCAGGAGGGGGGCTTTATGAGGGAAGGATGAAGCGAACACTGGTCATACTGGCGGCTGGCATGGGAAGCCGTTACGGCGGTCTCAAGCAGATGGAGGGTTTCGGGCCGCAGGGGGAAACCCTTCTGGAGTATAGCGTCTACGACGCGATCCGGTCGGGATTCGCGCGCGCGGTCTTCGTGATTCAGAGGAAGATGGAAACGGCTTTTGCGGAAACGGTGGGGCGCCGACTGGAGGAGAAAATCGAGGTGGCGTTGGCCTTTCAGGATCCGGAGCTAAGGCCAGAGGAAACGGCGCAGGCGGGATGCCGCCCGGAGCGGGAAAAACCCTGGGGGACAGGTCACGCCCTGCGGAGTGCGCTCCCTGCGGTCAACGAGCCTTTCCTCGTGATGAATGCGGACGATTTCTACGGTCGCGGCGCTTTCGAGGAGGCGGCGGAGTTCCTCGGGGAAGCGAGCAGGGAGGGCGGAACCTTCGGCCTGGTGGGTTACCAGCTGGGACGGACCCTCTCCCCGCACGGGCAGGTGAGCCGCGGTGTCCTCAACCTTTCGGAGGGGATGCTGCTGCGGGGGATCGAGGAACGGCATCAAATCGAGCGCAAGACGGAAGGTATTCAGTATCTGGATACGGATACGAACATTCGCTACCGATTGGGAGGGCGGGCACTGGTCTCGATGAACCTGCTGGCGCTGACCCCGGAGATAAACCCGGTAGTGGAAGCCGCGTGGATGAATTTCCTAAAGGAGGATGGGGGAGATCCGAAAGCGGAATTCGGCGTACCGGACGTGATGGAAGCAGCGATGGAGGCAGGCCACCGGATCCGGGTAATCCCGACGGAGGAGGGGTGGATGGGGGTGACGCACGCCGACGACGCGGAATCGGTGCGCGCAGGCTTGCGGCATCGGGTCGGGGAAGGGCAGTATCCGGATCCGCTTTGGGGCAACCGTCACTAATCGAAAAAGAGGGCGATAGCGGTGATGTTATCGGGCCCGCCCCGGTTGTTGCCGAGGGTGATGATATCGCGGACAAACCTCCGGGGATCTTCGTATTCGTAGGCAAGTCGTGCAAGCTCGGGAAAGCGAAGAACCTTGGTGACGCCGTCACTGCAGATAAGGAAGCGGTCGCCGGGCTCGATCTCGATTTGAAGGATATCGGCGTTGAGGTCCTCGGCTTGGCCGATACAGCGCGTCAGGGTATGGGCGAAGTAATCGGGAATAAAGGCGTCTTCTCCGGGCCCGAGGCGTTCGCGGATCTCTTGTTCCATGGTGTGATCGGTGGTGAGTTGGTCATAGATCCGATCGCGGAAGCGGACGATGGCGGAATCGCCGACATGGGCGATGTGGAGGGCGTTACCGACGACCCTGGCGGTGGTGAGGGTGGTGCCCATGCCGATTTCGGCGGAGCCGGTGCGGCCCTCGGCGTGGACGCGCTGGTTGATTTCCCGGTAAATCGCGCTGAAGTCGATGCCGCCATTATCGGCAGGGTGGGTGTTGACAATTTCGGAGAGAAGGTGGATCGCCATCTCGCTGGCTTCGGCGCCGCGTGGGAGACCGCCGAGGCCGTCGGCGACGGCAAAGATCTGGCGTTCGCGGTCGAGGAAGAGGGCGTCCTCATTTTTTTCCCGGACGAGGCCGCGATCAGTGATGCCGAAGGAGTTCAATTTCATGCCACAGGTAATTCGACAAAAAGAAGGGGAGGGCCTAGGAACAGGCAAGAGCAATTTTAAATGATATGTAGGGCTTGGAGAAAGTGCAAGCCCTAGGGGAGGTTGGGGAGGGCGTCGACGTCCTCTGGAGCGATAATCCGGTAGCGGGGATGGGGAAGGACGTTGAGGAAGTGCCGACCGTATTCCCGCTGATGGATTCGTGGATCGAGGATGAGGAGGCGGCCGGTATCCTGTTGGTTGCGGATGAGTCGGCCGACGCCCTGGCGGAATTTAGTGAGCGCTTCGGGAAGGGTCAGCTTGGCGAAGGGATTTTCGCCGCGTGAGCGGAACCATTCGCTTTTGGCCTCGGCGACGGGATGGGAGGGGTTCTCAAAGGGGAGGCGGGCGAGGAGGAGAAGGGTAAGCGCGGGGCCTGGGATATCGACCCCGGTCCAGAAGCTGTCGGTGCCGAGGAGGACGCCGTTCCCGGCCTGGCGGAAGCCCTGGACAAGATGGCTGCGGGAGGGCCCTTCCCCCTGGACGAAGAGGGGGCGCTCATCTGTATC
The DNA here is from genome assembly GCA_964417945.1 of uncultured Opitutales bacterium. Lineage (GTDB taxonomy): Bacteria > Verrucomicrobiota > Verrucomicrobiia > Opitutales > JABSRG01 > CAYQKH01. The sequence continues at coordinate 12,068 of CAYQKH010000029.1, read as the reverse complement.
GAGGAACTCGCGAAGGCGGCGGGCGGCGGCGGAAAGATCCCGGTAACTGGTAAAAAGGAGAAGGGCCCCTCCGGTCTGGCGTTGGAGGAGGGCGAGGAGGTAGCGGCAGAGGAGGGGAATATCCGTCTGGTAGGGATCGTCGGAACGGGGTTTTTCCTCGGGTGGCCGGGCGAGGAGGATTTCCATTTGGTTGGGAAAATCGAAGGGGGATTGCTCGATGGCGGCAGGGAGGCCATGGCCGCCCACCTTTTCCCTGAAGTTTTCCATCTCATCCCCGAGAGAGAGGGTAGCGCTGGTGAGGACGGCGGAGGTCCGGCGTTGGAAGAGGGCCTGACGCAGGACGGGGGCGACATCGAGGGGGGCGCTGCGAACATGGATAACGGGTTTGCGTGAGCGGTTTCGCTCGAGCCAGTAGACCTGCGTTTCGTCGGCGAGGGAGAGGGCGGTCTGGAGGCCATCCCGTAGAGCGGTGAGGCGTTGGCGGTGGTCCTTCAACTCCTCTTCATAGTCCTCGTCGTCACTGTGGTATTCCATGGTGGCGAGGCGGTCGATAAGTCGTTTGAGCGGGGATTGAAGGGTGGGCTCGGCCCAATCTGCCTCGCGGAGGCGGAGGATTTCGCGGCGGGCGAGGTATTGCTGATAGAGAGTTCCAAAAAACTCCTCGGCGGCGCGGGAGGCCTCCTCGACGAGCTTGAGGGCGGTGGGGTCGCGGTGACGGGCGAGGAACCCACTGTTCTTTTTGGGGTTGTAAAGCCGGGTGAGGGCAAAGCGCAGGGCATAACTGGAGACGCCGATGCCGAAGTGATGGGTGGCAATCGCGGGGACGGTATGGGCCTCGTCGAGGACAAGAAAATCGGCGGGGAAAAGGATGCCGGGTGACTTTCCGCCCGGGCCCATGCCGGCATTGAGGAGGGAGAAGAGGAGGCTGTGGTTAACGATCCGGACGTGGGAGGCGAGGAGGCGGGCACGCGCGCGGCGGTAGCTGCAGCCCTTATCGCCGCAATTTTTCCGGTTGCAGGTTGAGGAGTCGGCATTGACCTGATCCCAGATTTCGGCGGGTGGCTGGGGATTGAGCTCCTGTCGCTGGCCGGTTAAGGTTTTTTCGGCCCAGGCGCGGAGGCGTTCCCATTCCTCTTTTTCGTCGCCGGGGAGGAGTTCGGGTTGCTCGCGCTGGAGGGCACGGGCGAGCCGGTTTTCGCAGAGGTAATTGGCCTTGCCGACGAGAAGGGCGGTTTTGAAGGCGGCGTAGGGTTGGAGTTCCGGGACAGCTTGGAAAAAGCGGGAGCAGAGCGGGAGGTCTTTGTTCAAGACCTGCTCCTGAAGGGCGATGGTATGGGAGGAGACGACCATGGGGCGATCCGTCTCGACGCTGAAAAGGAGGCCTGGAATGAGGTAGGCGAGGCTCTTGCCGACGCCGGTCCCGGCTTCGAAGAGCAACGGTTCATCGGCGAGGAGGGACTGGGCGACGTGGAGGGCCATCTGTTCCTGTTCGGGCCGATACTCTAGGCCAAGGGCCTTTTGCAGGAGTCCTCCAGGGGCGAAAATGGTGGAGACCCGCTCGACGAGCTGGAGGGAGGGCGGGTCCGCCTCGGGTTCCTGATTGACAATCCGAATCATTGTTGAGCGGGGAAGGAGAAGAAGCTTAGGAGTATCTGATGGCTTCCCGGACAGTGGCAATCTGGAAGGGAAAGATGGGGGAGGGGCTTGCTAATTTAGAATGATTCTAAACAATAAGAAAAGGTGAGCAAAGAAATGTCAGAATGGATCCCGGGCTTAACTCGATTCCTGATCGAAGAGTCCGGGGTGGAGGCGATCGAGTTGAACACAGAGGAAGTGAGCCTGAAGGTGGCGACGCTGGGAACGGTGGATCTAAAGGCGTTGGAGGAGCGTCTGCATGCGACGCTGGAGAAGGTGCAGGAGCTGAGTGAGGAAGAGGCGCAGGTGGTGCTGGTGCGATCCGGGGAAGGGCAGTTGTATTTGCAGAAGCCGACCTGCCTGACGGCTCCGACGCTTTGGCGTTGGCGAAATTTGCAATGGGTTCAGCCGGAGGGAGAACGGCGGAAGGGGCAGGATGTGGAAGATTGGCGAAAGCTGATGTGGATGGCCGGGCTCTGCGGGGTTTTCGGGGTGACAGGTTGGGCATTGGAGCATTTCGATTTGGCACCGGTGTGGTTGCCGAGAGTATTTTATCTCCTAGCAATGGTGAGCGGAGGTTGGGATGCGGCAAAGGACATTTGGGAAAGCTTGCCGAAGGGCAAGCTGGACATCCACTTTCTGATGGTGGCGGTAGCGGTTGGGGCGAGTGCGATCGGTGCCTGGACGGAGGGGGCGTTGTTGTTGTTCCTTTTTTCGTTTTCGGGAGCACTGGAGCATTTTGCGCTGCACCGCACGCGACGGGAGATCGAGAGCTTGTTCGAAACCGCTCCGCGAATGGCGAGGGCGGTGGGTCCGGATGGAGAGGAGGAGCTGGTTCGTGTAGAATCGGTCTTGCCGGGGACTGCGATACGGGTTTTGCCTGGGGATTTATTTCCGCTGGATGCGGAGGTGGAATCCGGTTCGACGGCGGCGGATGAGTCAACCCTGACGGGCGAGGCGGCACCGGTTTCGAAGGAGGCGGGGGACCCGGTTTTCAGCGGGACGCTGAACTTGTGGGGAGCGGTGGAATGCCGGGTTCTGCGGCCGGTAGGCCAGAGCGCACTGCAGAAAATAATCCGGCTGATCCAAGAGGCGCAGCAGCAGCGGGCGCCGAGCCAGAGTTTTACCGATCGTTTCGGGACGCGATATACGCTTTTGATCCTTTGTCTAACGGTGGGGATGTTTTTCGTATGGTGGTTGGGATTGGGTGTTCCCGCTTTTGAGAATGAACCGGACCGATACTCCGCGTTTTATCGTGCAATGACGTTATTGGTCGTGGCAAGCCCGTGCGCCTTGGTCTTGTCTATCCCGAGCGCGATCCTGGCGGCGATTGCGTGGGGAGCCCGGAACGGGATCCTCTTCCGCGGGGGGGCGGCGATCGAGGAGTTGTCGGAGGTGACACGGGTGGCGTTGGATAAAACGGGGACGCTGACAACGGGGGAGATGGTGGTCGAGCGAGTGGAGAGTTTTCCGGAGGGAAACGAAGGGGTTCTGGCCCGCCTTGCGGTTTCGCTGGAGGCGCAGTCGAACCACCCGATCGCACGTGCGATCCAGCGCTATGGGAAGCAGGAAGGAATCGAACCGGAGCCGGTGGAAAGTTTCCGTTCACTGACAGGGAAAGGGATCCAGGGGCGCCATGACGGCAGCCTCTGCGTCCTGGGGCGGCGCGAGATCCTGGAAATGGGCCCGTTCAAGCGCTGGATCGAATCAGTTCCGCAACCGTCACCGGAGTATTCGGAGGTATGGGTCCTGCACGAAGGCCTGATCGGACGTCTACTGTTGAAGGACGAAATCCGGGCGGCAAGCCGACCGGCACTGGAGGCGATTCGGGCGCGGAGGTTGCAAACGGTGATGTTGACGGGTGACCGTCGAAGCACGGCGGAGCGGGTGGCCCGCGACCTGGGTATCGATGAGGTGGAGGCGGGGCTGAGTCCGGAGGGAAAAGTCCGCTTGATTCAGGATTGGGAGAGAAAGGGCGAGCGGACGGCGATGGTGGGAGACGGAGTCAACGACGCCCCCAGCCTTGCGGCGGCGCACGTAGCGGTGGCGATGGGAGCGCGGGGGAGCGACGCGGCCCTCGAGCAAAGCGATGTCGTGCTGATGCACGACCGGATCGAGAACTTCGTGGAGGCCTACCGGTTGAGCCGCGTTGCGCGAGCGATCATCCGGCAGAATATTGCGCTTGCTCTGGGGACGGTGGTCGTAATGGTGGTCTTCTCGCTATTCGGAATGGTTCCGTTGACGGTGGGGGTCTTCGCCCACGAGGGAAGCACCGTACTTGTCTGTTTGAACAGCCTACGCTTGCTGTTCCGGAAAGGATTGGCCACGCGCTCGGGAGCGACCGGATGAGGTGCCACAGAGCGGGCTATCGCTTGTCAGAAACCTCCGTTTGCCCGGACTGATCGGCGTCCTCATTTTCCCGGTCTCGAAAACTGGCGACAACCCACTTAGAGAGCTCATCATCCGGATTACGGGCGGCGGCCTCGGAGATGGGGAAGGCCTCCTGGCCGGAATTCCGCAGGATAATTTTGAGGCCGTGCTGGAAGTCCTTGAATTTGGCTTCGCAGAGGGCGCGGATGGTCAGCTCCCGTTTTCCTGCCTCTTCGATGAGGACAGCCATCGCGCCCTCGTCGAAATCGAGTTTGAGGCCGTGGCACTCTTCAAAATCGGCAGCGAATCGGCGGATATCGGAAACATAGACCTCGTTCATGAGGTGGGCGTTATCCTTGAGAAGGCGGCGCAGGGAGTCGTTAGGGTTTTCGATCAGTTCGGGGGTCACGTCAAATTGTTGGATCGCGGTGGACGGAAGCTCGAACTTGAAGCCGCGGAAGATCCGCTCAAAAACGGTCATGAGCCCGCGTGCGCCGGTACGTTCGCGATAGGCCTGGGCAGCGATTTCAAGGATGGCTTCGTTAGAGATGTTGAAGTCGATGCGGTAGCCCTTGAAGTCATCCCGGTATTGGCGAAGGATGTTGTCTTCGCTGGAGGAAAGGATGGCGGCGAGATCCTCGGGTTTAAGGGATTCGCAGGCGACGCGGACGGGGATACGGCCGATAAATTCCGGTTCAAAGCCATAGTTGAGGAAGTCGGGGGTCTCGGCAAAGCGCATCCAGAAGAATGGATCCTCTTCGGCCTCGGGATCGGGCGGGTTTTCGCGCTCGTTGAGGTCGAGAACATTGAATCCGAGAGCGGTCCGCCCGACCCGTTTTTTGACGATATCCTCGAGCTTATCAAAGGCCCCGCTGACGATAAAGAGGATGTGGCGGGTATTGAGGGTGCGCTTCTGCTCTTTTCCACCGCGAGAGAGGTTCATCATGGCCTGCATCTGGGCCATCATGTCGGTAGGAGAGAAGAGGTTGACCTCGGTTTCCTCCATCAGCTTGAGGAGGTTGATTTGGACACCGCGTCCGGAGACATCCCGCGCGCCCTGCTCACCGGCGGCACCGGCGATCTTATCGATCTCGTCGATATAGATAATTCCGAACTGGGCAAGATCGGTATCCTGGTTGGCCATTTTGACGAGGTCACGGACGAGGTCCTCGACATCGCCGCCAACGTAACCGGTTTCGGAAAACTTGGTGGCGTCCGCCTTGACGAAGGGGACCCCGATCAATTTTGCGATATGGCGGATGAGGTAGGTTTTGCCGACGCCGGTGGGGCCGAGGAGGAGGATATTCTGCTTAAGGTAGTCACGGGAGGCAAAGTCGGGGTCCTCAAGGCAGCGCCGCACGTGGTTATAATGGTCGCAGATGGCGACGGAGAGGACCTTCTTTGCCTCCTGCTGTTTGATGACGTAACGGTTGAGGTGGTCGCGAATTTCCCGGGGCTTGAGGTTAAATTCCTGAATTCGCCGGATGGCCTCGGCATGGGCCTGCTCTTCCGGGTCCGGCTTTGAGGTGCCGGAGCCCTCGCCGGATTCGGTTTCCGACTGAAAACCGGAGGCGCCGGGGACGCCGGAAAGACTCCCCATGGCTTGGGGATTACGCATCATTTCGCGAAGTTGCTTTTGGAGTTCTTCGAGGGGATTATCGGGTTCTTTTTCGCTCATTTAAAAGTGGTTGACAGAATTTTATTATCTCAGAAATATCTCATTATTAGCTACTTTTAGCATTCCTCCAGACCTCGCGAAGCCACCACAAATTTAAGATGGGCCACAACCTGACTAAACGCGACATCGTGTTGGAAATCTATGAAAAAACGGGATTTCCGCAAAAAGAAGTTCGCGAAACCGTGCAACTGACCTTGGACGCTATCGCCAGTGCGCTATCGGCGGGAAGGAATGTGGAGCTGAGAAACTTCGGAGTATTCGAGGTGCAGATTCGGAAGAGCCGAATCGGTCGCAATCCGAACAAGCCGGAGAAGGACGTGGTGATTCCGACCCGTGCGGTGATCAAGTTCAAGTCGGGGAAGGAGCTGAAGGCGCACTTGAAAGCAATCGACTTAAGCCGGGTGGAGCAGAACAGCGCCGGTTCGGGTCTGGAACTTACTGACGATTAGCGGTGGGGTCGTGGGAAACGTTACCCGGATTCAGGGACTTTTATCCTGAGACCTGTTTTCGTCGGAACACCGTGTTTGACACCTGGCGCCGGGTGACGGAGGCCCATGGTTTCGAGGCCTACGACGGACCGGTCTTGGAACCGCTTGAACTCTACACGCGGAAATCGGGGGAGGAGATCGTGGAGCAGCTTTTCGCTTTCACGGACAAAGGCGGCCGGGAGGTGGCGCTGCGGCCGGAGATGACGCCGACGCTGGCCCGCTTGATCGGCTCGAAAGCCCAAAGCCTGAAGCGCCCGATGAAGTGGTATACGATTGCGGAAAATTTTCGATATGAACGGCCCTCGCGGGGTCGGCTCCGTTCGCACTACCAACTGAACGCGGATATCTACGGCGAGGCGGGAATCGGCGCAGAGGCCGAACTGATCAGTTTGCTGGTAGCGCTCTTCCGCGCTTTTGGATTGGGTTCGGATGAGGTCCGGATTCGACTGAGTGACCGGCAATTATGGTTACACTTTCTCGGGAGCCTAGGGGTGGCGCCGGAGGACCGGCTGCCGGTCCTGTCGATCATCGACAAGATGGAGCGGGTAGAGGAGTGCGTATCGCGGGAGGCACTGAGGAAACAGTTGGGGGAGCGTGCGGAGGCGTTTTGGCCGCTGATCCGCGAGCTCTCGGAGCAGCGTAACCTCGCGGGTGTGAAATCCTTTTTCGGGAAGCTGGGAGGGGTGGAGGAAGTAGTGGGGCTGGGCGAGCGGCTGTCGGAATGGTCCGAGCTGTTGGAGGGCCTGGCCTTTCGCGGAATCGATTCCTACGTGCAGGTGGATCTGGGGATCGTTCGAGGCCTGGCCTATTACACGGGTTTCGTTTTTGAAGCCTTTGAAGCAAGTGGAGAGGGTCGTGCGCTGGCAGGAGGAGGACGGTATGACGAGCTGGTGGAAAAACTTGGTGGGCCGGCGATGCCATCTGTCGGTTTCGGCTTTGGGGATGTGATGATCGAATTGGTTTTGGAGGGCCTTGGGAAACTACCGGAGTATGCGCCTTCGGTGGATGTGTATTGCGTTTTCAGCCGGGATGCGGCGGAGAGGCGGCAGATGCTGCCGGCGATCCAGGCCCTGCGGGAGGACGGCTTCCGGGTGGATTACGGGCTGCGAACGACCGGATTCGGGAAGCAGTTCAAGGAAGCAAACCAGAAACGAGCCCGGTTGGTCCTGATTTGCGGGGCGGAGGAAGCGGAGAAAAGACTTTTTAAGCTGAAGGAGATGGCGAGCGGGAAGGAAACGGAAGTGGGCGCAGGGGACCTGCTCGGCAAAGTTCGGGACTGCTTGCGGTAGATCGTTCTGGAAGCCGGAGTCCGCCTCTTTTTCGGGTGTGGAGGGAGGCTTTGTAAAACATTGGTGATTAGCTTGTTACTAACTTGTAAAAGCGATTGAATTAGGGAGAGAGCCCCTGGAAATCGGGGGCTTGCCTCCATGGTCAATTGGCGGCGGAAGGTGTAAAAAGGAAGGGTTGTTATATCCTGTGTTTCCCGGAAAGCCGGGGGACCTCCCATCAGAACTCCTCTCTCCAAGTGAACAATGAAACTCAAGTCCGCCATTACGCTGTTTTTTATCTGCAGCCTTGGATACATCGGTTTTGGATTTGTTAAAGTCCATACCAGCGCGGATGTGATTGCCTATAAAAGCTTCAGTAAGGCTTTGATGAAGGGCGATCTGATCCGTGCCAAACGAATGGTCCTCAGTGACGACGTGCTTGCCGCCTTGGACTCGTCCAAGGATCGGGCATCGCGGTATAAAGGAACGATCCGGTTCACCTACCACCAGGTGCTGAATCACGATTACACCGGCAACGGGGAAGAAGCCCGGCTCAAAGTGAAGCAGATCATCCGGATGGATCCAGCAAATGGCGAATCAACCCTGTGGGGAAGCCAGACGCTGGAAGAAGTCCATACGGTGGTTCTTCGGAAAAACGAGGACGGCCACTGGAAGATCATCTTTTTCGACGAGGCCTTGATCTGACGTTTTTTTCACCTTTTCCCACCACAAAAATACCCGCCGGGAGTGGCGGGTTTTTTTGTGAGAATTGATCGCCGGCAGGAAAGGCTTCCTATCAGGCCGCGCGACACCATCATATCACTTCGTCTTCGTCGCGGAAGTGAAGGTTGAGTTCGAACATACTGCGTCGCCCGGAGAAGTAGGGAGTTTCGTAGCGTTTGAGGATACGAGAAGGAGGGGGATCACCGAAGACGATTCCAACGAAAATGCCGGTGACGGAAAGGACGAGGGCGATAACTCCGTAGGCGAGGCCGGAATCGGTGAGCCAGCCGGGGAGCCAGCCAGTGGCATTATTTTTCTCGAGGAAGAAAAAGAAGAAGGTGCCGAACGTCCCGGCGAGGATAGCAAGGTGAGCGGAGGCGCGATTGGGTTTTTTAGAAAAGGCACTAAAGACCACCACCGCGGTGGTGGAAGTGAGGAGTGCGCTGGAGAGAAAATAAATATCAAAGAGACCGGGAAATTGAAAAGCCCAAAGAAGGGCGAGGCCAATGAATCCGGCGGTGACGAGACGACCGATATTGAGCAGGGTGATGCCTTTGAGCTTGAGGCGATCGAGGCAGAGCGGTTCGAGGACGTCGCGGGTCAGGTTCATGGCGCAGACGTTGACGTAGGTGTCGACGGAGGAGAGGGCCATACCCATGAGAGCGACAATGAGTGCCCCGGAAATAAAGGGATTGGCGAAGAGATCGGTAATGAGGGACGAGAAAATGTAGTAGCCGAAGGGTCCGATGGCATCGGGAACTTCTCCGCCAATTGGTGGGTAGAGCACAAGGGCGACGATCGCAATGAGGGTCGGGAGGAGAATGACAATGATGAGGTTAAACCAAAGATTCCACCACATGCCTTTTATCGCTTCCTTTTCATCGGTGGTGGCCATAATACGTTGCCAAGCTCCCTGCAGAGTGATGAATCCGGGGGTATAGATTAGAAGAGCGGCTACCATGTAAGACCAACCAGGCGAATCCCAGTCCCAGAAGGACTCTGCATAAAGGGGGGGAGCTTGATTGATCTGAGCGACAATTCCGGAAAACCCGCCAGCAATTTCGGAAGCTTTGATAAGACCGAAAATGGCGAGAGTGATCAGCATGAGGGCAACACAAATAAACTGGATGAGATCCGTCCGCAGGACAGAACGAAACCCGCCGAGGGTGACATAAGTCCCGAAAGCGAAGCTGACAATAACAGCCATGGTAACGATGTCGACGCCGAGGGGGCGGGAAAGAACCGCGCTGAGGACATAAATTTCCGCGGAAAGCCAGCTGAGATAAGCGAGGGACTGGATCGGGCCGAGGAGAACTTGGGTGGTTTTTCCGAAGCGGAAGCGAAGCATCTCGGGAATGGATACTCCGGGAAAGCGGCGAAAAAGCTTGGGGACAAAAAGGAGACCGATGGTGCAGAGAATCCATGGGATGGTGAAGATCCAGATAGCGCCGAGGCCGTAACTATACCAGAGATACATCTGCCAAGTCATCCACCCAAGGAGGAGCCAACCGGCGGCAAGTGAAACCGCAGTCCACCAACCCGGAACGTTGCCCTCGCCAATCCAGAAATCAAACGCACGCTCATGCGCGTCCTCGATTTTCAACATTTTGAAAAACTGACGGACCCCGATTGCCACCATGCTGAGTAAGAAAACGGCGACAAAGAACCAATATATGAGAGTATCAGGCATAGATTATCCTAGCTAGACAGAGAAAATACGCAAACGGAGAGGGGTATCGGGTCCGGGGGCATAGTCGTCCTCGACCGGAACAGAGAGAGCATGATGGTTTGGATCGCCTTTGGGGATTCCAACCTGGTCACCGCTTATGCCGGACTGGCGAGGTTGGGGTCATAGGTGTATAGCGTATCCAATTTTTGCTTGAGGAGAAGTAAATCCAGAGGGGCAACGGCACACCTCCTTAGCCGTAGGAGGTCGAGGCCAGATGAGCGAGAAGGGGTTTTGGAGCCCGTTGAGGTTCGCGGGCGCGGACAGCGGCCTGGATGATCTGGATGGCGGTATTATCCTCAAGGTAATCGGTATTGAGGATGAAATCATAGAGGTGGGGGTCATTGATGTCTTTATCAAAGTGCTGCTTGAGATATTTCTGGCGGGCGGCGTCTTTGGACTTGATGTAGGCGTCGGCCTGCCGCTCGGTCATGCTGTGGGCTTGAACCATGTGGCGGATGCGGTGTTCGGGGGAACCGATAAGGCGGATGTGGAGGGTATTGGGAAAGGCGCGGGTCACAACACTGGCCCCGCGACCGACGATGATGCAGTGGCCGAGGCGGGCGAGGCGGACAATGGTGTCGATGGTATATTCAAAGAGTGTCCAGGAGGAGGGATGGCGGCCGAGGATTTCGTTGATAGCGGCTTCAAGCTCGCCAACACGGTTGTCGGGCATGAACTTGGCAAGCTCGTGGGGAAGATGGTGGTCATCCAGGATCTGGCAGACGAGTTCGCGATCAAACAGTGTCCATGGGGGGTCCTCCGGGTCCTGATGGCGGCGGAGTTCCTCGACAAGACGATTGGCGATGGAGTGGCCGCGGGCACCGGCCTGACGGGAAAGGGTGATGGAAACGGGCTGTGGAGGTGGTATTTTCGGATTCCGCTCAAAGGAGGGGGTAATGAATTGGGCCTTAACGTAGGATCGGCATTCCTGGAGAGGATTTAGGGGATTCATAGCTTTATTGGGTTTACCTTATTATTATAACCCCGAGGAGAAAAAAATGCCACCGCGAAGAATTGTGGAAATCGAAGGCGTTAAGATGGAGCTTTTAAGTTTCGGTGCCGCTCATGCGCAAAACGATTTTCAATGGGGATGCCTCAATTCCTCCAATCGTGGGGGACGCGGATTACATCCATACCGGCAGCCTTTGCGGCTTGGATGCCCAGTTCTCCGTCCTCTAGGACGAGGCAATCATTGGGGTTTACGCCGAGAAGGCGGGCGGCGGTGAGCCAGGTTTCAGGATGGGGTTTTCCATGGTGGACGTCCTCCTGGGCAACGAGGACGTCGAAATACTCACGTGCGCCAACCGTTTTGAGGGTGAGCTCGGCGTCAACCCGGTGGGCCCCGGTGCCGACAGCGCGGGGGGTGCCCGATTCGGCAAGAGAGCGGGCGAAATCGACGACAGAGGGAATGGGTTGAACGGTGGACCCCATTTCCTCGAAGATGGCGAGTTTATCGGCCTCGGCGAGGTAGGGGTCGAGTTCGACTTTAAAGCGCTCGTTGAGGCGCTTGACGGTTTCAAAGACATTCATCCCGGCCATGCTGTAAAAGAAATCGCGGGGCCATTGAAAATCGGGGACCTGGTTCCGGACGGCCTTGAGCCAGGCCTCGTAGTGGATCGGCATCGAGTCGACGAGGGTTCCATCGCAATCGAAGAGGTAGGCGGCGTAGGGACGGTCTGGTAGCTGGAGTTGCCACATGGTCAGGGGGCTGGGGTCAGGAGGCAGGGGTCAGGAGGCAGGAGGCAGGGGGCAGGAGGCAGGAGGCGGGGAGCGATCAGGACGGAGCGATCAGGACATGGGTAACACTTTTGGTTCAGGACATAGGTAACAGTCCTTTGGATTGTGGGTTATAACCTAGATTGTGTAATTGGCTTTTTTCAAGGCCTCTCAGTGGTAAATTGATGCTGCCTCCTGCAGACGGGAAGTTTTATTTATCTATTAAACCCATGTTGATCCTAATATCCTGAATCTTTACCGCGAGGGATTGCCCTTCGGCAGGGACAAGGTCTTCGTTTTGCTTCCGTCTTTGCCTTTCGGCGAAGCCAGGACTACGGGGACGGCGTGGCCAGACTTCTCTTGTCGTGAGGTTCGATCTGGCGTGGCACTGCTGGGCCCGCCTTTGTTACACTACGGCGTGGCACTGCTGGCCCGCCTTCGTTACACTACGGCGTGGCACT
>CAYQKH010000028.1:23408-26109 GCA_964417945.1 uncultured Opitutales bacterium | reverse complement strand
TGAGGGGTTGATGAGGGTCGTTTTACGGTAAGACACGCTTCCGAGCTAGTCCCGGACAACCCAGGTGGTCACCTCCCGCCCCGCTCCGGCGCCTGCAGAATACAAAACGACCGGCTGCCGGAGGTTCTCCGTCAGCTGGGGTTGAAAGGCGTCTTCGGGGAGGCCGTCGATGTGCGCGGCGGGTTCTGCTCCATTGAGGACCGCGCTCTGCAGCTGGTTATTGTAGTCACTGTCGACGACAAGGACGATGTCCCGGTTGCCGAAGGCATCAACGACGTATTCGCCCTCGAGATCCGATTCGCTGAAGCTGAAATAGGAGCGTCCCTTCGCGTTGAGAGCACGACGGTTGCCACTAAGAATGGATTCGCCGGTCAAGGGGTCGAATCCGGTCAGGGTCCGGTAGACATCCCCCGCGGCATCCTCAAAGCGAATGACGGTGTCGGTCGTTCCCTTGGCTTGGCCGAAGAGCGGATAGTAGCCGTAGTCGGCCTTATAACTGACGCAGGCCGTCGCCAGTTGGGTGAAAAGCGCACGGCTCTGTGATTGGCGGGCGCGGGTCTGGATTGCCCCGACCGTTGGAACCAGCAGGGCGGCGAGCACCCCGATGATCGCAATGACGGCCAGTAGCTCAATGAGGGAGAATCCGGCGGAAACAGGTAGTCGATCAGGTTTCATTTTTCGAAGAGGGAAAGCAGCCTCCAGTGTGGAGCCCACACGGTGCGGGGCCAGACAAAATCAGGGAATTCTACCGGCGGAAGCCACGGATAAGTTGGGTAAAAAAACGCAATGCAAGAAAAGCATAAACAATGCAAAAATACTGCAAAAAAATTGATTAATTTCCAAGAATCGGTCCTTTAAAAAAATAAAAATTTTTAAGCTATTGTTTGGTAGCAGTTTATGGATCTATTTAAAAAGCTTGGCACGTTTACTGGTTTAAGGAGGGCATCAACCAAAAAGCACGATGAACAGACACGAATCAGCAAAGAACGGGACCACTGGGGAGGCGGTATTAACGAAAGCGCAAGGCGAAAAAGTAGTAGAGCATTTGCCGTTGGTGGAAAAGATCCTGAACGGGATGCGGAGTCATTTGGCCTCGCATGCGGACTTCGATGATCTTCGGAGTGTGGGAATCCGCGGCTTGATTGCGGCGGTGCAGAACTACGACGATGTGCGGGAAGCGTCTTTTCGCGGGTATGCGGCGCTGAAGATCCGGGGAGCAATCCTGGACGAGTTGCGTCGGATCGACTGGATGAGTCGGTCCTCACGGCGCAAATTGAAGCAGGTGGACTATGCGGTAGGGGTATTGGAGCAGAAGCTGGGACGTGCACCGACAGATGAAGAGTTGCGCGAGCACCTGAATCTGGAGCCGAAGAGCTTCGAAAAGTTGCAGCGTCAGATCCAGAGCCTGTCGTTTGTCTCCCTGGACTATTGTGCGGAAGGTGCGGAAGGAGAGCAATTATCGCTGCAGGAGCGGATAGCGGATGAGACGCAGATCCCCGGGGTGGACCAGGTAGAAGCGGACGAGCTGGAAGGACTTTTATTGGAGCATTTGGAAGGGTTACCGGACCGGGCGAAAAAGGTGCTGGCCCTGTATTATGTTGAGAAGCTGAAGTTGGCAGAGATCGCCGAACTGTTTGAGGTAACGGAGGCACGGATCTGCCAGATTCACACACAAGCCCTGGCGATGTTGAAGAAGAAGCTGAACCCTTACCGGTAAGGTGGAGATTCCGGGTTGAACGTGCGAAAAACCGCAGGTGGGTAAGGATTTCTGACCGGGGGGCGGTGGAAAGACGGTCGCTTGACAAATCCGGGAGGTGGCGGTTGAAGTCGGGGATGGCAGACACCGGCGAAGAGGCAGCGGATTACCGGAGCGCGGAGGGCATTCAGCCGGGCTGGTTAGCGCGGCAATTTCCGAGTTTTTCTTTTTATACACGGGTGATAGAGGTGGTTTACCGGGCGAGTGGAGCCTGTAAGAGAGGCGTTTATGGTGACGCGGACTGGATTGGGTCGAGTCGGGAGATCTTGAATGCCCTGGAGGCGATCGGTGGAAGGGTTGAGGTGAGCGGGATGGCGCAGGTGCGGGAGACCCCGGGCCCGGTGCTTTTTCTGGGGAATCACATGAGTACGCTGGAAACGTTCATTCTGCCGTGGATTTTACGGGGGAAGTTACCCTTAACTTTCGTCGTAAAGGAGGGGCTTTTGCGGTATCCGGTGTTCAAGGCGGTGATGGCGAACCGTGATCCGGTGGTGGTGACGCGAAAGAACCCGAGGGAAGACCTCGTAACGGTGTTACGGGAGGGCGTAGCGCGACTGGAAAAGGGGAGGAGCCTGGTGATATTTCCGCAGACGACGCGGACGCTGCATTTCGATCCGCGTTCGTTCAACACGATCGGGGTCAAGCTGGCGCGGCGGGCGGGTGTCCCGGTGATCCCGGTGGCGGTAAAGACGGATGCCTGGCGAACAGACGGCTGGCCGGTGAAGGAGTTCGGACGGATCGAACCGGAGAAGCCGGTGCGATTTGCTTTTGGTGCGCCAATGACGATTAGCGGAAGTGGAAAACCGGAAAACGAAGCGGCGGCAGCATTCATCGTGCAGCACCTTCGGGAGTGGGGGATGCCGGTAAAGGCGGAGAACGCAGACGGACTCAGTCCCAGTTGAGGAGAAGGGCGGCGAACCAGGTATAATCGAACTCGTCGATACC
>CAYQKH010000028.1:21435-23398 GCA_964417945.1 uncultured Opitutales bacterium | reverse complement strand
GGTGAAGTCGGCGGTGAGGCCGAGGCCGAGGTTCCAGAAGCGATTGGGGAGAGGAATCTTGAGAAGGGAGGAATAGGAGGCGAGGTAATCGCCGAAGTCCTCGAAGGAGGGGTCGAAGGTCAGCTCGGTGTCGACGCTCCAGAAATCGTTGTGGACGTAGCGGTGGGTGAGGCCGAGGTCAATCGTGGGCTCCTCAGAGTCGGTTCCGTCGGTGAAGGAGCGGTAGCGATAGGCGGCCCCGAGGCGGCCGACGAGGGAGTGATGGTCCTGATTAAGGAAGCGGTAGGTCAGACCGCCGGCGACGACGGTGCGGAGGTCGAGATTCTCGAAGGGGTCGTTTTCAAGCTCGATGCGGGCATACCAGCCGAGGTTCTGATAGACAAAGGAGTCGAAGCGAATTCCGCCGATGGTCTCATCGTCAGTGGTAAGGCCGTTGGTTTCCGAACGGGTGTAGCGCCCGTAAAAGAGAAGGGTATCACTGGGACCCTTAAGCTTCGCTTCTCCGCGGAGGGAGAAGTTGCTTTTATCGGTATTGCCGCCGCTGCCGTCGATCGAGGCAGCGAGGGAGTAGGACCACTTGCGCTGAAGGGCCTTGAGTTCCTCTTCACGCTTGAGGATTTCGGGGTCGGTCTGGCCGGCGGGCCAGGCATCGCGAACATCGGTGACGGAGGTCTGGACGGAGGTGGAGTCGTTGGCAATGCGGAGGGCGTTGCCGGAAGTGGATTGCACGGTTCCGGAGACGGTATCGCCGTTCTGAAGACGGAGGGAGATGGGATCGTCGGTCGAGAAGGACTCGACCTGAGCCATGTCGATTTCGAGGGTGCCCGCGTAGGCGGTCTCAAGGGCGAGAACCCCATCGGTAAGGGCAGTGATGGTGCCGACGAGGCGGGCACCGTCCCGGGTGTTGATGACATCCCCGCTAACAAGAGCGAGGGGAGAGAAAAGCCAGAGAAGCGTCAGTCGAGGTTTCATGAGTTCAGACAGATAAGGAAGGAAAATCGACCCGGGGACTCAAGTTTATATTCCCGGGACAACCGATCTGTTTACGTGGGCCGGAAGGCGAGACTACACCGACTTGGTTTTGCGATTCCAAGTGAGGATCTCGCGTGCGGACTTCCCCTGTTGGATCATGGGGAGCACATGCTCGGAGTAGGGGACAATGACATCGAGGAGGTAGGGACCATCGTGGTCGAGCATTTCCTGAATGGCGTCGCGCAGTTCAGATTTCTGGACGACCCGACGGGCGGTGACCCCAAACCCGCGGGCGATATCGATAAAATTGGGGTAGATACCTTCAAGATTGTCGGGGCTGCCGATATTCTTTGGATCCCCGAGGATGGTTTGTGCCCGGCAGCTCTCGTAGAGGAGATCCTCCCATTGAACGACCATCCCGAGGTGCTGATTATTGAGAATCATGGTCTTGGCGTGGATCTTCTCCACGGTGGAGGTGGCGAGCTCCTGAATGTTCATCAGGAAGGAGCCGTCGCCGTCGATATTGATAACTTCGCGCTGGGGGCACGCGACCTTGGCCCCGAGGGCGGCGGGGAGTCCGAAGCCCATAGTCCCGAGACCGAGGGAGCTGAGATAGGTGCGGGGATGGTCGAAGTTGTAGAACTGGGCGGCCCACATCTGGTGCTGTCCGACACCGGTGGTGATGATGGCTTCGCCGTGTGTCAGCTCATTAAGGACCTCGATCGCCTCCTGGGGCATGATGTGAGAGGAATCGTCATATTGGAAGGGGTGTTCGGCCTTCCACTGGTTGATGGTTTCATACCAGTCGGCGTAATCCTGCTTCACGTAGGGCCCGCTCTCGATGAGGGTGGACATGCGGTGGAGGGCGAACTTCACGTCGGAATGGACGGCGAGGTGGGCCCGCTTGTTTTTATGGTGTTCGGACCGGTCGATATCGAAGTGTACGATGTGCGCCTTGGGGGCAAACATCTCGACTTTTCCGGTGATGCGG
>CAYQKH010000028.1:7555-21425 GCA_964417945.1 uncultured Opitutales bacterium | reverse complement strand
GCTCCGCGAAGCGGCGCAGTTCTTCGTGAGCATTTCCGCTGACGATACCCCCGCCGATGTAGAGGACGGGCCGCTTGGCCTTCTGGATAATATCGAGGACGCGGCGGAGTTCGTCATCGGTGGCATGGGGGATGGGCTTGAGGCCGGGAAGCTCGACGGTGCCGGGAAAGACGGGCTCGATAACGGCCTGTTGAATATCCTTGGGAATATCGATGACGACGGGGCCGGGCCTCCCGCTGGTGGCGATCTGGAAGGCCTCTTTGATGACGCGGGGAAGGTCGCTGGGGTCGAGGACGAGGTAGGAGTGCTTGACGATCGGCAGGGTCATGCCGAAAAAATCGGTTTCCTGGAAGGCGCTTTTCCCGATGAATTGTTGAAAGACCTGACCGGTGATGGCGATCAGGGGAATAGAATCCATGAAGGCGTCGGCGATGCAGGTGACGAGGTTGGTCGCTCCGGGGCCGCTGGTCGCCATGCAGACGCCCGCCTTGCCGGTGGCGCGAGCATAGCCGTGGGCCATGAACCCTCCACCCTGTTCCATACGGGGGAGGATTGTGCGGATATCCTTCTCCCGTTTAACGAGGGCCTGGTGCAATTCCATGGAGGCCCCGCCGGGGTAAGCGAATACGGCATCTACGTTTTCCCGGATAAGGGCTTCGACAAGGATGTCGGCGCCTTTCATGGCAGGAAGTTTTTCATCCTGTGGTGGGAACTCCACAACGGCTTCGGGTTGGGTAGACATGGCTTTTATCGTTGGTTTAGGTTTATGCGTAGAACAGTTAATTGAAATAGGAAAATCCGGAAAAAGGGCAAGCGTGCATCACAGATCGTCGGCCCCTCAGGCTACGACGACTTGCACGGAAGCGAAGCATACAGGCACAACGGAATGAGCGACGATCGGGGGTAGATGCGTCACAAATTCGATATTTAGACAGTAGGGTTTCACGGATCTGCCTGCACAATCCGAATTATTCACGAAAATTGAGAAAAACGGGGTTAAGGGATGGAAGATCATCGTTTTACGTAAAAACGCGCCATTGCACTTTTTGCTTGGGATGTTTTTCTCAAATTTTTTAATTCGCTTTAGGCTTAGGGCTTTGTCCTTCGCCTTCCGCCATCGCCCATCGGGCTATGGCCGACATGTGCAGCTCCTTACATCTTGGCTTCATGAAAAATCCGGTCAGGTGATCCCATCTGGCGGGAATGCGAGTGCAGGGTCAACTCGGAAATTGTGAATTGGAGGTTTCGAAAGGCGGGAAAAGGATGGCGGTAGGAAGCATTCAGGTTCAGTATCGAAGAAATATGCAAAGTCAAAAACGAAGGCCGGAGAGGGGGTGGGGATGGCTCCCCGGCGGGCAATGGGGACTTTTCTTCTGGGGACTCTTTTTGTGGAGCCCGCTCGTGGCAGGAGACTCGGGTTTGGTCTTCCCGCGTGAGGAGATCCGGGTCGAAGGGAGCTACGAGCAAAAGCGGGTGAGTGCGGTGTATCCCTTCACGGTTCAGGGTAATCGACCGGTGCAGATCGAGACAATTTCGACGAGCTGCGGCTGCACGTTGGCGCGGGCCTCGAAGGAGGCCTACGATCCGGGGGACTCGGGGGAGATCCGGGTGCTCTTCGAGCTGGAAGGTCGTCAGGGCCTGCAACGGAAAACGATCCGGGTGCGAACGGACCGCGGGGAGACGGTGTTGGTCCTGGAGGCGGAACTCCCAGTGCGATGGGAAATGCGGCCCCGGGTGCTGGCATGGAAACGGGGAAAGGGGCTTGCTCCGCGCACGGCGACAGTTCGCTTCCTTGACGGGAATGACTACCGAAAGGTGGAGATCGACCTGCCGGAGGAGCGGTATGCGGCGCGTTGGTCCAGAGGGGAGGAGGAGGGTGTTTTTTCGCTGGAAGTCACTCCCACCGGCTCTCCCGGCCGGGGGGGCGGCTATGACAAGGGGGAAATCCGGGCGGTATCGGAAAGTGGGTCGGAGGTATCAATCCCATTTTATCTTCGCCACTATTGAGGGCAGGAGGTTGAATCGGGTCTGTGAGAATATTATTTATTGGAGACATCGTCGGGCGGCCGGGGCGGAAGGTGATCAAGCAGCGACTGGCCGCTTACCGGAAAGCGGAGTCGATCGACCTGGTCGTGGCGAATGGTGAAAACGCGGCGGGAGGCTCGGGGATCACCGGGCCGATGGCTGATGAGCTGGTGCGGGCGGGGATTGACGGGATCACCTTGGGAGACCACGTGTGGGACCAGCGCGGTTGGACGGAAGAGATCGACGCAAAGGAGCGCGTCTGCAAGCCGGCGAACCTGCCCCGGTCGACGCCGGGCCGGCGCTACCTGATCCTGGAGGGCCCGGAGGGCTTCCGACTGGGGGTCTGCACCCTGTTGGGGAGCCAGTTCATGAAGCTGGAGTCCTCGAACGCGTTTGAGGTAGTGGGTCCGCTCCTCGAGGAGTTGCGAAAAGAGGGTGCGGAAGCAGTGCTGGTGGAATTCCACGCGGAAACCACGAGTGAAAAAGTAGCCATGGGCTGGTTCCTCGACGGACGGGCGATGGCGGTGGTGGGAACGCACACGCACATTCCGACCGCAGATTGCCGAATCTTACCCGAGGGAACGGCCTATATCACGGATGTCGGGATGACCGGCCCCTATGAGAGCGTTCTCGGACGGGATATCGACGCGGTGCTTGGGCGATTTCAGGACGGGCTTCCGCGGCGGTTCCACGTGGCGACGGAGGATCCCCGCCTGTGTGGCCTGCTCATGGATTTCGATCGGGAGGCAGGTTGTTGTATACAAGTGACTCCGGTCTGTCTGACCGGGTTCGAAGATTCTGATTCCGATTCAGACGGAGCGAATTAGTTCCGGGAAGCCAACAGGTAGTAAAGGAACCAGGCGAGGCTGGCGATAAAAGCTGCAACGTAGGTCCAGGCGGCCGCGTTGAGGGTTTTGTTGACTCCGATCAGCTCGTCCTCGCCGATGATGCCCAAGCCGACCAGTTCCTTCTTGGCTCGGCTACTCGCGTCAAATTCGACTGGCAAGGTAATCAGCTGAAAGAGGGTGAGGATGCCGTAGCAGACAGTTACGATCATGAAGATCGGCTTAAAGGGCAGGAAAAAGAAACCGGCGATGAGCGCAATGGGGAGCGCCTGCGAAGCGAATGTCGTAATCGGGACAAGGGCCATCCGCGCCTTCAGTGCGGCGTATCCGACTTTGTGCTGGATTGCGTGTCCCGCCTCGTGGGCGGCAACCCCGAGAGCGGCCAGGCTGGTGCCACGGTAGTTCGCCTCACTGAGGACCAGACGTTTCTGCCTGGGGTCGTAATGGTCATTCAGGCGACCCCGGGTTGCAACAATCTCGACGTCGGTAATTCCTGCGCGGCGCATTACATAAGCGGCGGCCTCCGCTCCAGTTATGCCGCCTCGGGACGGAACCTTGAGAAATTTGTTGTAGGTTCCGGAAACGCGGGCCTGTGCCCATAGACCCAGGATAAGGGTGGGAACGATGAGTGCGATGAAAACGATCATAGGTTGATTGGTTTTAAAGTTTACACGCACAATTCAAGCCAGGTTCCCGAGAGGTCAACTTAAATAGGAAATATTGTTCATGTAATGCTGTAAGGAATTGGTAAAAAGAGGTTTATAAATTAATCAGGATTCAGGAGAGTGGAAGGACAACGTGGGGATATGGACCTGGATTTGAGACAGGATGTCCCATTTTTGTTGGGAAAGAAGCGACGGGAAACGCTTTCCGCTTGCGCTGGAACCGCTGGGAATGGAGAAGGTCGGGCATAGAGTGGCCGAGAAGCGACAATCTCCAACCCAAGCGGACCCGGATCCGGGGAAGCCTCCCGCCTATGTGCAGTTAAAACAGCAGGAGAAGGAGGTGTCGATGGGCAGAGCTCTCTTTCTGGCGGGGTTAATATTGCTGGTGGTGTTTCTGATCTCTCCGATGGTCCGGTTGATCCAGCCGAGGGATTCGGAGGCGGGCCTGGTCGATGATGTCGACGTTCCCGAGTTTGAACCGCCCCCGGTTTTGCCGGAGGGATTGAATTTCCGTGAGCCGGAGGAGATTCTTTTGCCCCAACTGGAGGAGGAGGGCCTGCCTACGGTAAGCAAGGAGACACTGGCGGCGAGTTCGGAGTCGGTGCTGTTGGAACTGGAGTTCCTTCGGGATCCGCAAGGAATGGGAAGGCTGGTGCTCTTGGATAGCGACGCGGTCTTCTCCCCCGAGGAGGTCGACGCTCCGGCTGCTCTGAAAGATCAGAAGAGCTGGGAGCGGATTCGAAACCGTTCGATTGGGAACGAGCGACCGTTGGAGATTGAAGTCAATGCCGAGGGAAGGGCCCGCCTGGCTCCGGGGGAGAACCTGGACGCGTATCCCGATCCGGAGGGGTTGGAGCAGTTTTTGGAGGAAGCCCGTTTCCAGCCCGCGATCCGGAAAGGAGTTCCCGTATCGTCGCGTTTGCGGTTGGAGTGAGGAGAGTTTATCGGCGCGGCCAGCCTCCGCTGAAGCGACGGCGGGCAGGCGAGGGAGCTTCTACGGTGGCGAGCCTGTCGCGGTGTGAGGGTTTTAGAGGAGGCCGGAGCGGGTCAGGAGGGCATCGGGGTCGGGGTCGCGGCCCATGAAATCGCGGAAAAGGCTGGCGGGGTCTTCGCTATTTCCGCGGCTGAGGATTTTGCGACGGAATTCGCGTCCGACCTCGGGATTGAGAATACCCTCGGCTTGGAAGCGGGAGAAGGCATCGGCGTCAAGGACCTCGGCCCATTTATAGGAATAGTATCCTGCGGCATAGGCGGTTGAGCTGGAAAACAGGTGGGTGAAGCGACGGAGGATGGAGGGAACAGGTTGGGAAAGCGGCATGAGGTAGGGTTCCATCCATTCGCGGAGGAAGGCGTCGAGATCCTCGTGGGCACGGGCAGGGCGCTGCTTCGGATCGGCATACTGGAGGTGGAGCTCGAGGTCCATTTTCGCGAGTCCGAGCTGCCGCATCATCGCGGAGGCGCTCATATAGTTCCGGGACTCGATCATTTTCCGGAAAAGATCCTCGGGGATGGGCTCGCCGGTTTCGTGGTGGCGGGCGAAGAGGTCGAGGCCCTCCCGGGACCAGCACCAGTTCTCCATGATCTGAGAGGGGAGCTCGACGAAATCCCAGGCGACGTTGACGCCGTTAAGGGACTTAATTTCGACCTCACCGCAAAGGTGGTGGAGGAGGTGGCCGAATTCATGAAAGATCGTGAGGACCTCATCGTGGGTGAGGAGGGCGGCCTTCCCGGGGCTACCCGGGGTGAGGTTGCCCATGATGTAGCCGAGGTGGGGAGTGAAGGGCTCGGCGGCGCGCTCGCCGGTCTTCAGGTAGCCCATCCAGGCGCCGCTGCGCTTGGACTCGCGAGGGTGCCAGTCGGCATAAAAGGAGCCGAGGTGTCGACCGTCATCGTCGAAAAGGTCGTAGAAGCGGACTTCGGGGTGCCAGACTTCGACCGCGCCGGGAGGGGGAGTGGAGGCTTGAGGGAAGGCGGGTTCGTTGTAGGATGTGGGGCGTTCGCGGATCGTGAGGCCGAAAATACGGGAGCCGAGATCGAAGAGGCCGTTGATAACGGCGTCGATCGGGAAGTAGGGGCGAAGGGCCTCCTCGTTGAAATCATATTCCGCATGGAGCCTTTTTTCGGCGTAGAAGGCGACGTTCCATGGGTGAAGGGGTCCGGGTTCACCGGAGATTTTCTCCTTATAGACCCGCAACTCGGCGCATTCGCGGTCGAAGGCGGGTTTGGTGCGTTCGAAGAGGTCTTCGACAAAGGCGAGTGCCTTCGCACCGTTCCGGGCCATCCGGCGCTGGAGGACGAGGTCGGGAAAATGGGGGTGACCGAGGAGGCGGGCCTTTTCCTGGCGGAGTCCGAGGATATCCCAGATGAGACCGGTGTTCTCCCATTCGCCGGTTGCGCCGATGGTGGTGGCGGCCTCCCAGATTTCACGGCGAAGGGTGGCATCTTCAGCATACTTTAGGACGGGGAGGAAGCTGGGGGCGTGGAGGGTGAAGCGGTAGGCGGGTTGTTCCTCCGAGCCATGCCCTTTCTCCAGGGCATTCCGTCGGGCGTTCTCGAGGGCAGTGGCGGGCAGGCCGCGGATACGGGCAGGATCCTTAACGATACATTCCCAGGCGTTGGTCGAATCGAGGACGTTCTCCGAAAATTTTTGAGTCTTGGCGGCGAGCTCGCTTTCGAGGACCTCCATCCGTCGCTTTTTCTCGGGTGGAAGGTTGGCTCCGTGCTGTTCGAAATCGAGAACGGTTTCTTCGAGGAACCGTCGGCGGGCAGGAGTGAGCGTGTCGGGGTCGGCTTGTTCGGCGAAACCGCGAATGATGGCCCAGAGGTCCGCGTCGAGGGGGATGCGGGCGAAAAAGGAGGACACCTTGGGAAGCATCTCGTTAACAGCCTTGCGCAGTTCGGGACTGTTGCTGACGGAATCGAGGTGGTTGACCCTGGACCAGGCCTCACTGAGCTCTTCGGTGGCGGCCTCAAAGGCGAGGAGGGTATTTTCGTAGGTCTGTTCTGACTCCTCCGAACGCCTGGAGAGGCGGTCGAGGGCTTTTTGGGCACGCTCAAGGGCAAATTCCAGATCGGGGATGATGTGATCCGGGGTGAGGTCACCCCAACGGATTTCAAAGGCGGAGTCGAGAAAGGGGTGTTCGGCGAGGTCTGACGGCTTCATCTGGAAGAGGAAAGCCCTCCGGAGAAAAGGGGTCAAGCGGCGGTGTGGTTTTTCGGCCAGAGGCGTGCAAAAAGGTCTCGCAATTCGGCCGGGCCGAAGGGCTTGTGCAGGACGGAAATATAGGGACGCTGGGCGAGTTCCGCGGGGAGGGATCGCTCGATGGGAGAGGTCAGGATGGCTCGGAAGCGGGGATGGCGTCGGGCCCAGTGGTCGAGGAGGTGGATTCGCGGGATCGCCTTTTCGAGGTCGAGGACAAGGCCGTCAAGCGCTCCCCCGTGGAGCTGCCCGGCGAGGTCTTTCGGGTCGGAGGTGGCGAGGAAGCGGTAGGCGTCGCCGAGGGCGAGGAGGATGGTGTCATTGACGGGAGGATAGGAATCCGCAAGGAGGATCCGGTCTCTGGAAAAGGCCTCAATGGGTTCGAGGGCGGCATAAGCTACTTCCATTAAGAGCGTTCCTTCCGGAGTCGTTTCCCGGAGGGAGGCGAGGCCGACCTGGAGGGGGAGATCGGGGAGACCGGGGCGGTTCGCCTTCAGCCAGTCGCGGGCTTGGAGGAAGGTGGATTCGGGAAGGACCGCACCGATGGATTGTGCGTCGACGGGGCCGACGAGGCCTCCGCACTCAAGGGCGGCTTGCAGGTTTTGTGAATGGGAGAGCAGGCGGTCCTCGGCGTTGTCCGACTGAAGGAGGAGAAAGGAGAGCGGCTTGCCCTGCAGCTGGCAGCGATAGGATTCCCGGATCAGAAATTCGTGAATCTGGTCCCGTTCGCGGGTCAGGTCGTAAAGGAGGGCCATGCTGAAGGGCGCGGCGACGGTCGCTTCGGGGTCGCGAAAGCGGCGGATGAAGAGGAAGCGGTCTTCCAGTTTTAAGTGGAAGGCGTTTTTTCCGGAATCGGGATCGCCAAAAAGAAGAGGGTAGTCCGGGGGCTGATCGACGGAGGTGCCGTCGATCAATCGGCGAGCGGTTGCATTCAAGCGGGGTTTCGCGGTATCCGGAGACCTGAGGATGAGACCGACGGGGAGGACGTCGAAGAGTTGCTCCAACCGGTGTTCGATCCGGGAGTGTTGCTCAAGGGACCTGCTGATGTTGAGAAGGCCAGCGGTGACCCCCGCAAGGGTGGAGAGAAAGCGAAGGTCGGCGGCGGAGAGGCGGCGCTGGTTCCGCTTGTCCGGGATGGTCAAGGTGCCGAGGAGCCCCTCATCCCCGGTGAGGGGAAGGACGAGACGGCGGCTCCGGATGCGGGTGGAAAGCTCGGTAAGCGGAACTGCCCGGTCCACCTTCTCAAGAAGAACATGCTCGAGTTCCGGCAGCCCGCGAAGGAGGTTTTCGAGAGCGAGGGTAAAAGCGGAGAAATCCTCGATCCGGTCGAGGGCCTGCCGGATGTTCCCGAAAAACGAACCGAGTTCGACGGGACCCTTGGAGAAACCGTCCTCGCTGGAAATAAAATCAGACATGCGGCGAGTCCTGCGGGAAGGCGGCCTGCAGTCGCAGGCGGACCTCGATACCGGCAGGCTCTCGATTATCCAGGGTGATGACGCCCTTATTGGCTTCAACGATACGTTTGACGATGGCGAGCCCGAGGCCGGAACCGGATTTTCCCGAGCGTGGACCGGTATCCTTGGTGGTGATGAATGGGTCGAAGATCCTTGGCAGGAGTTCAGCGGAGATACCTTTGCCGGTGTCGAGGATGAGAACTTCGATCCAGGGCGTTTCTTCTTCGCTGTGGAGTTGGTGACAGGTAATCCGGATTTCCCGCTCCTCGGCGTCTTCCATGGCGGACAAGCTGTTGTCGAGGAGATTGTAAAAGACCTGGACCAGTTGCCCGAAATTTCCTCTTACAGGCCCGACCTGACTGGTTTCGACAACGAGACGGATGTCCTCGCGAAGAAGGCGCTGATAAAGGATATCGCGGGTTTTTTCGATAACCTCAGGGATGTCGACGTTGGAAAATTTGACTTCGGGATTTTCGGCAAAGGTGGCGACATTCTCGATAATGGAGGAGATTCGGTTGATGTCGCGATGGACGGCGGCGATAAATGAGCGGTCCTGTGTCCAAAACGAGCCGTTGGTCTCCTGGTCGAGAAGGGATCCGAGGGTCTTGATCGAGACGAGAGGGTTCTTCAGTTCATGTGCAAGGCCGGCGGCAAGGGTTCCGAGGGAGAGGAGGTTGTCGACCTGGTTGGCCCGGCGCTCGATGGAACGGGACCGGATGGAAAGGGCGATCTGGTTGCAGAGATATTCAAGGAGGGAGATGTCGATCTCGGTATAGATCTTTCCGTCGAGACGGGAGCCGAGAACGAGGAACCCATCCACGGACCTGCCAGAAACGAGAGGAACCAGCAAATCGTCTTCGGAGAACTGGCAATTGCCGGGGAACTCGGCAATGATGGCGGTATTAACCTCCTGTTTTTGGGGGTCGGAAAGCTCGCCGAAGAGGATGCTCTGGTTAGTTTTGTGAAAGCGATCGAGGACGGGGCCCACGGCTTCCAATTCGATCCGCTCGGGAAAAGGGTGGGGCTCTCCCACCGCCTCGCGGAGGGCAAAACGGATCTTAAATTCAGAGCGGTAGTAAAGGCCGATGCGACGGGTTGGAATGAGCTTGCTGAGGGAACCGACCATTTCCCGGAAAATCGATTTCTCGTCCTCCAACTGGCTGCACTTATTGGCGAGATTTTTCAGTTCCTTCCGGTAACCAATATGCCCACCTTGAAGAATGTAGGCGAGGCCCTGTTCGAAAAATTTATTGAGAACGGGGAGCAGGAGAAAGAGGGCGACGGAGAAAAAGCCGAGGATGGACCAGTAGCGAAAAAAGGAAGGGTGGTTGCCGATAGGGACGTCGAAGAGCTGGGTGTAGGTAAGGCGGGTAAAGACCCAAGAAAGAGCGATGGCGGCGGTGAGGATGGAGACGAGGCGCAGAAAAAGTTCATTGAATTCGAGGAGCCGGTATTTGATGACGGAATAGCCGATGCCAAGGATGTAAAGGACGCCGAGCCCCTGGCCCCAGGGGAGGACGGGGATGCCGATCCAGAGGAAGAAATTGGTCGAGCAGCCGGCATAGCCGAGGGCGGTTCCGATGATGAGGTATTGCAGCTGGTTTCGGACCTGTGGCCCGGAGGAATTGAACTTTTTCAGGAGGAGGTAAAAGGAGTAGATAACATAGAGGATGAAAAACCCGAGGTAGAGAGGGAAGGCGGGCCCGGCTATGGGCCAGTAGGCGAACCCGGCGGCAGGCTCAACGCGGGCGACGATGTTGGGGCCGAAGTTGAGGAAGCTGATGATCAGGGCGATCAACCAACCCAATCGGACTATGAAGACCGGTCGGTAGTGGACGAGTTGGGTGACGAACTGGAGATAGGTAATGGGGATGGCGGTCGACCCGAAAACGAGCATGCGGCACCAGAACTCGGCTTGCTCCCGGGTGTCGGAGAGCTGCCAGAGGATATAGGCGCAGGCCCAGGAGGCGACGCTGACGGCGAAGATGCTGAAGCTCAGGCTGTAGCGGTCGAGCCGTTTGCGCAAGAGAACCGCCACCAGAAAGAAGAGGGTGGAGGAAAAGATGAAAAAGGTGCTGACGACGAGGTAAGACCTCATTTACTTCACGGCAACGATGAGGTTGGCCTGGTTCCCGAAGGAGCGGTAGAGTTCGGATTCGGCAAAGCCTGCGGTGCGGGCCATCTTCTGTAGCTCTGCGGAGGAAAAAAAGGTATAGTGACCCTGTTCCTCCTTCAAGCGAATGGCACCGGCGGCACTGAGCAGGTCGCGGGCTTGTTCGACGACCTCCGGTGAACCGGAATCCTCGAGTAACCTGGTGTAAAGGTGGGAGAGGTCGCAATGCGGCTTCATGCTGGAAACGACGATCCTGCCACCGGACTTGAGAACGCGGTAGCACTCCCGGAGGAAGGCCTCGGGGCGATTGAGATAGGAAACGAGGAGGCTGCAGCAGATTTTGTCAAAGGTGTTGGAATCGAAGGGGAGCTCGATCGCATGTTGCTTGCCGGTGCGCCCGACGACCTCGAGGTCGTAGCGCAGGTATTGGAAATCGACGCTGGCCGGAGCAGGAGGACGGGCGTGGCGGTGGATGGCTTCGGCAAGGCCTTCTTTGGTGAGGTCGAGACCGAAATAGACCGGGCGGACGGGTTCGTCTCCCCTCGTGCGGTTGTCGAGGTGACGCAGGAAAAAACTGCCGACGAGGCCGTTTCCGCAGCCGGCGTCGAGGATGCAATCGTCGTCCTCTACCTCACCGAGGCAATCGAGGAGGAGTTGCGTATATTCCTGAAAGTCAGGGATCTGTTCGAGAATGCCATATTTGCCCAGGTAATGACCCCAGAAAGAACGCTCGGGGGTGATAATGGGATTGGCTTTGCGGAGGCGCTCGCGCTCCCGACGGTTCTGCTCAAGGATTTCCTTTTGGGAGGGAAGGGCAACCTGGTTGAGTTCGGAGGGAAAGTGGGAGAAGCGCCCGTGATTGCAGGCGAAGACGGCCTCCCGGAAGGCGAGATCGGCCGATTTGGGGTTTTCGCGCAACTCGTGCATGGCGCCGGGGACCCATCGGATCTTCAAGGAGTCGAGGGATATGCGGAGGCGGGAGAGGTCGGCGGGGTCGACCCAGGTATCCTTTTCTCCGCAGATGAAGAAGAAGTCGGCGGTGGATTCCCGCATGTCGATGAGGGTGCCTTCAAGGTCGTGCATATTCTCCTCGATCGCCCCCTGAAGGAAGCGGCGGACATTGACCTGGTGCCCGAGGATATCGGTAATGCCGATATAGTTTCCCTCGAGGTGAAGCTGGACCATATCCTCGAGGTAGACGGCGCGCGCGGTGGCCTGGAAATTGATCATCCCGACGAGGGAGATCAGCCGGGCCACCCTGGAGTCGCGTGCGGCTGCGCGGATAGCGGGGCGCACGGACATGCTGTTGGCCATGAGGACGACTTCGCGGGCACGGAAGCTGCGTTCAAGGTAATCCAAGGTGTCGAGGAGATCTTCGGTGGCCCCGCGGAAGGTGTAGTCGGCGATCTCCCCCGCGCTATCGCCGGGGTGGTCGGTATGGTCGAAACGGAAGACGTTGAGGCCGTTTTGCGCGAGGTAGTAGGCGGACTGCAGATTGTTCTTTTTCGATTCCCCGAATTTCGGGGCGAGGAGGACAAAGGGGGTGTCTTGGGAGGTGGTTTCCATCCGGTCCCAAAAGGCCGCCATCTTTTTTCCGTGGCGGTTGGGATAGACTCTAAATTCGCTTTCGATAGCCACAATTCTCGATCGGGAAAAAATGAAGTTTCGGCCAAGATGAGTCGGGTCTTAATTATTTACAATCTGATTGTGATCACCAGAATTTTCTGTATTAAGTTTCTTGTTACAATTGAAAGGCACAGATAAAAAACTGAAATCGTGGTCGGTGCGTTACGACTTCTCCGGGGGCTTGCGGGGGCGTTTGTGCAAGCTGGTCTCGGGCAAAATGAGGGAAGCAGGGGAGAGGGAATGATCCGGCTGCTTTACCTTGAAACGGGGAAGGCACGTCCGGACCTTCTCGACAGGTTGGCAGGGACAAAGGATTTCAAGCTGGTGGCGAAGCCTGGGACAACGGAAGCGTCGCCGATCCTGAATTCCGGTTGGCCGGACGTGGTCCTGCTCTGGGCGGGGGAACCGGCGGTTGGGCATGTGGGACGGATCCGGCGCTTACGGGAGACCGGATTTGAAGGGGCGGTGGTGGTCCTGGCGGGATTTACGAACAAGGATTGGGAATGGCCGGTCCTCGGCGCAGGTGCGGACCTTGTCCTGGGTGCGGAGATAGAGGTGGAATCCCTGCGCACAATTTTGAAGCGTTTGAGCGGGGCGAGGCGGAAGGAGGTGGCAGCGCTGGCGCAGCCGCCGGTAACCTTTCCCTCGCAATCGATGATGTCGCCGCTGGGGAGCCAATCCGCCCTTTCGCTTTTCCGCGATGTGTCGCGGGTCTTGAGCGAGCCGGGAGACTACCGCCGTTTAACGGACCAGTTTATCCTTCTTTTGCGGGATCTGGTCGGGGTTCACCGGATCGCGGTCTTTCTCCGGGCACCGTCGGGAGACGAGTCTTTCGGAGGGGCGGAGGGGCGGTTGCCCTGCGTCTCGGCGTATGGTATCCCCGGAGAATTACGGGACTGCTTGGAGCTGAGCCGTCACTCCGGGCTGGGACGATGGATGAACACCCAACGTGCGCTGGTCTCGGCGGCGAATCTTCCCGATCACGAGGATTTCCAGGAGATCTCCCGGGATATCGAAATTGCGGGCGGGGTGGTGGCAGTGCCGATCAACGACCGCGAAGCGAACCTCGGGGTGGCGGTGCTGGGGGACCGTTTAACAGGGCCTTTTGAGGAGAAGGATTTGCAACTGATCGCGCTTTTATTTGAGGAGCTGGCGGTGGCGATCAAGGACCGTTGGCGGCAGCAGGAGCGCCTGGAGGAGAAGCGATTGTTCGAGGACATGTTCAGCTCCCTGCACACGGCCTGCCTCGTGGTGGGGTCGAACGGACGAATCCTGCAGGCCAATCCCCGAGTGAAGGCGCTCTTTTCGAGCCGCACGCTGCAGGAGGATGCCCTCGCCCTGGAGGACTTGCCGGTGGAAATCCGCGCCCGGATCCAATCCGCCCGGGAGGGAGAGAGCGGCAGCGACCCTTTTCGATTTTCCGACGAAACGGATCCGCTGAAAACCTATCAGGTGTCGATTCTTCCACTGGGCCTGCCTCTGGTTTCCCCCCGCCCCCTGCTGGTCGTGCTGGAGGACATCACGGCGTATGAGGAGGGGAAGGCGCAGGCGGTGCGCACCTCGAAGGCGGAGTTGACGGCGCAGATCGCCAAGCAATTCGCGCACGAGATCCGAAACTCGCTAGTGCCGTTAAAAACTTACCTCCAGCTGCTGCCGGATAGAGGGCAGGAGCCGGAATTCCGGGAAAGCCTTGTGGAGACCTTGGCGCGGGAGACCGGGCGGATCCAGCACTTCACGGATCAGATGTTGTATTTTTCGCCACGGCAGTATCGGGAGGCAGGCCGGGCAAACCTCGTCGGGTTGCTCCGGCAGGAGTGTGAAGCGCTTCGAGAGGTCGGTGTGGGGCTGGAGTTAAAGATGGATTCCCCGCAGGAGGTGGCACGGGTCTGGATCGAAGGGGAGCCCGGATCGATCGCCCATGCCTTTCGCGAGGTCATGTCGAA
>CAYQKH010000028.1:4521-7545 GCA_964417945.1 uncultured Opitutales bacterium | reverse complement strand
GTATGATCCTTGCAGATTCGGTCAAGTGTCTTTGCGAGGTCCTGTCGAACGCGAGGCAGTCCGCGGGGGTGGAAGGCCATCTTTCGGTCTGGATGCGCTTCCCGGAATCCGGAAGGGTGGGGGTTGAAATTCTGAATTCCGGTGCGGACCCTCTGCCCTCCGGTGGATACGAGCGCTGGTTTGAGCCTTTTTTCACGACCCGGAACACGGGCATCGGAATGGGGTTGACCGTCGCACGGAAGATCGCGGAGGAGAATGGAGGGAGCCTGGTCCTGAGCGCAGCGGATCCTCCCTTTCAAACCGCCGCACGATTTACTTTCCCTTACCAAGAGATCGAATGCATCGAAAATTCCTCATCTTCATCAGCTTCCTGATCCCGGCGATCGTTACGGGATCCGGCACCCGCGTAGATTACGTAGACGCCTTCGCGACGGGGCGGGGCAATGCCTTCAGCGCCCGGGCGGACAACCCCAGCGCGATCTACTACAACCCGGCGGGGATCACCCAGCTGGAGGGCACGCAGGTGCAGGCGGGATCCTACCTCATTTCGCTGAATTACGAGGTGGAGATCGGGGGCCAGACTTACGCGATGGACGACGATTTCCAGCCGCTGCCCAACCTGTTTGTAACGACGGAACTCCCGGGACGAGAGGAGATCCACCTCGGCTTGGGGGTTTACGCCCCCTTCGGGCTCGCGACGGACTGGCCGGATGCCTCGCCGTTCTTTGCGGTGGCGGACCGTTCGGAGCTGCGTTACCTGACGTTGCACCCGGTCGCGGCCTGGCAGGTCAGCGAGACCCTTTCGGTGGGAGGCGGACCTACCTTCAATTTCGCCAATCTGGAATTTGAGCAGAATCTGACGGGCTTTCTCTACGAGGGGGATGACGAGTCGATCGGGTTCGTGGTTTCCGCGCTGTGGAAGCCGAGTGAGCGGCATTCTCTGGCTTTCCTTTACCGCTCGGAGACAACCTCCGGTTTTTCCGGTCCGCTACAATTGCCGGTTGGTCCCGGGATGGTTCTTCCTACTGAGGCGACGGCGGAATTCGATTTTCCTCAAATCCTGCGCTGGGGATATCGCTACCAACCGGTCACGGAGTGGGATTTCGAGGTCAACCTGGAGTGGATGGATTGGGAAACCCTCGACACGGTTCTTCTTGAAAACCCGATCAGCCCGGTTCCCTTTGTATTCGAGTGGGATTCGAGCTGGTTTTACGAATTTGGCGCGACGCGGGCTTTCCAGAATGGGCAGCACCTCTCGGTGGGTTACGCCTTTGTGGAGAAATCTATCCCGGATGCGACCTTCACCCCGGTCGTTCCGGATTCGGACCGGCACTTTTTTTCCCTGGGATGGGGCTACCGTGGGGAGGCCTGGTCTTTGGAAGTGGTGGGGCAGTACGGCAACGGAGACCGCTCCTTCGCCCCGATTCCGGGGGCTCCTGCGGGGTCGGACTTTTTCGGAGAATACACGACAAACAGTCTGGCTTTCAATTTTTCAGTGGGGTATGGGTACTGAAAATTTCAATGCCCTTCAACCCTCCGCAGTCGGCTTCTCCCCCCTATTTTCCCGCGCCCGAATCCCCGGTTGAGCGTTTGACGTTGTTGGTGGTGGATGACGAAGAGGGACCGCGGGAAAGCCTGAAGATGATCTTTGGGCGGGACTACGAGGTGCTTCTGGCCCGCTCTGGCGAGGAAGGGGTGGCCCAGGCCCGTGAGCGTCGGGTGGCGGTGGCGATTGTGGACATCCGGATGCAGGGCATTAACGGCATCGAGGTTCTGCGGCATTTGAAGGAGATCCATGAGGACACCCAAGTGGTGATCCTGACCGCCTACGAAACCCTGCAGACCGCCCGCGATGCGGTGCGAAACGGGGCGAGCGATTACCTGAGCAAGCCATTCGACCTCGCTCACATTCAGCAGGTCGTCCGCAAATGCGCGCAGCGCTACGAGACGGCGGAATCCCTTTCAACACGGGCGGAAGAAGACATCCAGCGGGCGAAAAACGAATTTCTTGCGATCCTCAGCCACGAGTTGAATACGCCGATGAATGGCATCATCGGGTTGCAGGAATTGCTCGCCCAGACGGAGCTGACCCGCGAGCAGCAGGAAATGCTCGAAGATATTGAGGACTGCAGCTATGATCTCATCGGTAAGATCAATGACATCCTTCAATATGCGCGCCTTGCGACGGACTCCTATGCGATGTCGGGGGAGGTGTTCAACCCGGTCGGGTTGTTGATGAAGTTGCCGGATTCTCCGGACCGCAAGTATCAGGGCGTCCACATCCACTACCGCGTCCGGGATCCGGTGCCGGACTCGGTATACGGTCCGGAGTATGAGATATACATCATCCTTTTGAAGCTGCTGGACAACGCTTGTAAATTTACCCGCCGCGGAGATGTGATCGTGCATCTGTGGTCCGATCCGCGCCCAGAGAGCCGACACCTCCTCGTCTATTCTGTGAAGGATTCCGGGATCGGCATTCCGGAGGAATACCTGCAGGGCGGAAAGCTCCTCCAACCCTTTACGCAGGGGGATCCCTCCAATACCCGTTCCTATGACGGCCTCGGGATGGGGCTGGCTCTCTGCCACCGGCTCACTGAGCAGATCGGCGGCACCCTCCACATCCAGAATAACGAAGACAAGGGAAGCACGGTGACGTTTTCCGTGGAGGTGGGTCCGGATCCATCCCGCTTTAAAGGTGTCTGATTTTTTAAGGAAAAAGCCTGTTGACGGGCTATTTTTCCTTTGTCTTTTTAATACGTTTCACCGGATCCGTCACCGGTGGGTGTGGAACGGCGAGATAGCTCAGTTGGTAGAGCAGAGGACTGAAAATCCTTGTGTCCCCGGTTCGATTCCGGGTCTCGCCACCACCCATTTTCTCCAAGCTTTGCTTGGCCAGAAAATGGAGTGCCACGCCGTAGCCTCCGGCGAAGGCGGGCGGTTCGCCCTCCTGACCCGCAATCGTTGATGCCACCACCCATTTTCTCCAAGCTTTGCTTGGCCAGAAAATGGAGTGCCACGCCG
>CAYQKH010000028.1:0-4421 GCA_964417945.1 uncultured Opitutales bacterium | reverse complement strand
TAGCCTCCGGCGAAGGCGGGCGGTTCGCCCTCCTGACCCGCAATCGGAGTCTACCGGGCCACCACCAAATCTTGGGGACAGGGCCATTATTTTAGGTTTGGTGATGTGCCCGCCCCGTGCGGAAAAGGAGCCGTAGCGAGTGGGTCGCTTGCGAATCGGATGATTGGATTCTTGACAAAAAATCAAATGATTCCTTTGATTGTCTCATATGGCAAGGGGATCATCGGCAGATCGCAAAGCCTCCAGTGTCGGCAAGCGCAAATTGATGAAGCCTGGCCAAACGGGGGTGGTTGGGTGCTACTTGAGCAGGACCCAATCCGGCGGTAGAAGCGCCGGAATACCGACTTCACGGGTCATTGCGCAGGTGCGTGCGGGACTTGCTTATTCTGAGTTGGAGGTTTTGCAGTCGTCACTCGGCTTACCGATAGAACGGCTGGCCACCCATGTTGGCCTGAGTCGGGCAACCCTGCAGCGACGTAAAAAAAATGCAGGGACATTAAATGCGATACAGTCGGACCGGGTGGTGCGCCTGGCTCGCCTAATGGGCAAAGCCATCGAGGTGCTGGAAAGTGAGGAAGACGCCCGGCAGTGGCTGACGAGTTCGCAGCATGGCTTAGGAGGGGCGACGCCTCTGGAATTTTGCGACACCGAGGTCGGAGCGCGGGAAGTGGAGAATCTACTGGGACGCATTGAACACGGCGTGTTTTCATAAGGGTGCAGGCTTGGCGTATCGTCAAAACACGACACTCCGGAGAAGCCTTCTCCGGCGAAGGCGCCTACCGATATGGGGGGCGTTGGAATACCGCCGGAACCAGGGTCGTTTATGTAAGCAGTACGCTCGCTTTGGCGGCACTGGAGATCCTGGTGCACCTGCCCACAAGGAGAACCCTGAGCTTCAGCACTTTCCGTCTGAGTTTTGATGATCGGTTGATTGAGCTTTTAAAAATGGACGACCTGCCCCTAAA
This sequence comes from uncultured Opitutales bacterium, assembly GCA_964417945.1. GTDB lineage: Bacteria > Verrucomicrobiota > Verrucomicrobiia > Opitutales > JABSRG01 > CAYQKH01. The sequence goes on along the minus strand of CAYQKH010000028.1, from coordinate 3,456 downwards.
TTGGCGGGCTGAGCCTCCGGATCGGGACACCCAGATGATCGGAGATGAATGGGTGCGGGAGGCACGATCGGCTGTCTTAGGGGTCCCGAGTACGATCATTCCTGAGGAGACCAACTTTCTTTTGAATCCCGCCCATGTGGATTATGCCCAGATTGTTATCGGCCCTTCCCGTCCTTTCGCGTTTAGGGATAGCTTGACGCGGACTTCGTCTGCATCGTGATTCGGGAAAACATTGCCATGGCAAGGAGGCGTGGGCATGCTGCATGGATGTGTTCTAATATGAATCGATGGAAGTGGGCCGTTTGCGGTCTGGTGTTGGGATTACCTCTCCTTTTAGGGGGGGAAACGGAAGCGATGGGGGCGGAGGAGGATCCCGGGATGCGGTTGATCGAGGAGGTGCAGAACCCGGGAGTGGATTTTCTAGAGGCTTATGAGCGGGCGAAAGAGGCGGGGGCTACGGAGACGAAACTGCTGCTGGGAAAGATGCTATATTACCTGCAGGCGGGGGATATCGACCGGCTCTTGAACATGACAGGCCAGCTGGAGGACGCGGCGGACTCAATTGATTACGGAATGGGGAAAGTGTTTTCCTCGCGGTCCGAATTCCTGGGCCTTGTGCAAACATTGAAGGCGGTGGGTGCCTACCGGGATGAGGACCTTGAGGCGTTTGAGTCCTTGGTCAAGGAGGCCTATTGGCTCTGGCCGCAATATCCGGACGCGTTCGGGTTGGGGGATTTGATTTTCGAGTTGCGGGTGGAGGAAATCCGGGAAGCGCACCTTTCGGAGCTGACCGTTCCGATGGATACGACGATTCGCAACCTCGATGGTAGCACGGTGGACTTGGCCACCCTTATAGAGGGAAAGAAGGCGATCCTTTTCGATTTCTGGGCGAGCTGGTGCGGCCCCTGCATCCGGCTGATGCCGGAGTTGGTGAAAAAGCACGAGGTTCTGGCTCCGCAGGGGGTTGTCGTCGCGGGTCTGAACACAGATGATGAAGAGCCGTTGACCGAGGCCCAGCAGACCCGGGAAGCGCACGGGATGGAAATGCCGTGGCTGGTGGAGGATGAGGCGCAGACGATGAGCGACCTCTTGATGATCAATTCGATCCCCCATATGGCCCTGATCGCCCCGGACGGGCGGTTGCTGTGGAGCGGACACCCGATGGACGACTCGCTGGAAACGGCGCTGGAGGAATTGGGCGTCAGCCTTTCCCCGGAATCGTGAGGGTGGGTCGCCCTCTGAAGGCTGAGTAGCGCAGCATTCCGCTTGATCGGGATGCCAGTGTTCATGCATCCTATCGCATGCGTTGGACAGTTTTTATTCTGATGGGAATCTTTCCCCTGGTTTTGGTGATGAATGGTTCGGAAACGCTTTTTAAGGAGGCGGCCCGTCTGAACGATGAGCGGCTTGCTTCGCTGTTGGAGGAGCAGGTGCTGGACGAGGAAAGCCGGTGGACGGGCGGTTTCCCGAACCGGTTTGGATTGCATGAGCCGGGACCGGCGGGTGGGTTCGTGAAGCGGGCGACGGCGGCCTTCCTGCATCCGGCCTCGCGTTATTACGGAGACCCGCTGCTTGTGGAACGGATCGGTCTGGCGATGGCATTTCTCGAACGCGGGCAGACGCCGGATGGGAATGTGAGCCTCCTGATTACCAATTTCAATTCGCCGCCGGATACCGCCTTCCTTGTGCGGAACCTTGGGACGGCGGCGGCGCTGGCGCAGGCGGCGGAGGAGGACCGGATTTTTTCCCTGCTGGACCCATTCCTGCGGCGCGCGGCGGAAGGGTTGGTGGTGGGCGGGGTGCACACGCCCAATCACCGGTGGGTGGTCTGTGCGGCGTTGTCCCAGCTCTACGGGATCTACAGCGATCCGACTTTCGTGGACTGCATTGACACGTGGCTGGCGGAGGAGATCGATATCGACCCGCACGGACAATACGTGGAGCGGAGCACGACGGTCTACAACGCAGTGACGAATAACGCGCTGACGATGGTGGCGTTGAAGCTGGAGCGTCCGGAGCTGTTGGAGCCGGTGCGGCAAAACCTCGAGGCGATGGCCTACCTGTTGCACGCGAACGGTGAAGTGGTGACGGAGATCTCGCGTCGACAGGACCTGGGTGCCCGGGGGGACCTGCGGCGCTACTGGTTTTCCTTGCGGACGCTGGCCCTGCGCGATGGGAACGGGCGTTACGCGGCGATGCTGGCCCCGCACGAACCTACCCGGCTCGACCTCGGGCTGCTGATGGAATTCCCGGAGCTGGGCGGGGAGTTGCCGGAGGCGGAGAAGCTGCCGGAGGACTTCGAGCGCAGTTACGACACCTACGACCTGACCCTGATCCGCCGGGGGGAGGTCAGTATCGGATTTTTCCACACGGGAAAGAGTGGCTGGATCACGTTGCGGAAGGGGGAGGCGGTGATCCCGGCGATCCGCTTTGCCAGCGCTTTTTTCGGGAAGGGGCAGTTCGTTCCGACGCACTTTGAGCGCCGGGAGGACGGGTTCGTTTTTTCGCAAACCCTGCACGGACCCTACTACCAGCCGCTCGGCTATCCGAACGACCCGGAGCGCTGGCATGAGATCCGCGCGGAACGGCGGGAGCAGACGGAGGTGGCGACGATCCATTACGAGGGCGTGCTTCGGGAGCGGGAGAACGGGGTGGAGATCACGATCCGTGCGCAGGGGACCGAACCGGTTCCGCTTGCGGTGGAAGTGGTCCTTCGGGAAGGCGGGGAACTGGAGGGAGTGCGACCGCTGGAAGGTGTGGAGGATGCCTATCTTCTGGGAAGGGGGATGGCGGAATACCGGGTGGGCGACGACGTGATTCGTTTCGGGCCGGGGCGGGCGGAAAACGAATACGTCCGGGTGCGCGGTGCCGAGCCGAAGCCGGATGCGCCCTGTGTTTACTTGACCGGCTATACCCCGTTTGAGCAGACACTGGTTTTTGAGTGGGAGTGAGCCGTAGGGGGTAGGGGGTAAGTGGTAAACTGTAAGAGGTGAGGGCGTGGCCAATATGACTTGGGAAAACACTACAGCTGTTGGGTGCTGGAAGAGTGCGCCAGTCCATGGTCCTGGTGAAACGGGCTACTGAGGAAAACAGCCCCTGCTTGGGGTCCTGATTCCAACTTTTTGTATTGGGTAGGGCTGGACGTCATTGGCCCGCCGTTTCAGATTAATTCTAATTATGGGATATGCTTTGTATATCGGATGATTTTAACAGGGCGCACCGGTGCGCGGATCGCGAGGAGTTGGTGGCCTTTGCCCGGCGGCTGGAGAGCCTTGGCGCGGAGCGGGTGGTCCTGGACGCGGCGGCACCGGACCTGACGAATTTCCCCTCGAAGTATGGGACGGTGAATCCGAGTTTGGCGCGGGCGGCGTTTTTTGCGGAGGATCCAGATCCGCTGGCGACGGTGGTGCCGGAGCTGAAGAAGCAGGGGCGGGAGGTTCTGGAACGATCGGAATT
>CAYQKH010000027.1:21020-27022 GCA_964417945.1 uncultured Opitutales bacterium | reverse complement strand
CCATCGACGGGCTGGAGGATGCGTCGGAGTTGGTCATCGATGTGGTTGATGAGGCCGTAGTAGGCGGCGCGGGCGGAGCGAAGGGTTTCCCCGGTGAGGTGGACATGATCGGAGCTGGGCTCCTGTCCGAGTTGGCCGTCCTCGGGGGGGCGGGCCCAATCCCCATAGACGGGCGGAGGGAGATCCTGGCGGAGGTAGCGTTCGAAGTAAAAGGCGGGGGGGACGAGCGGGGGGTGGGGAGCGAGGAAGGAGGTGACGAGGAAAAACGGGCAGGAGGGGTCGCGGCGCTTGAGAAAGCGGAGGGTTTCATGAACGGTCCAGGTTGTGGAATGGAGGGACTCGTGCAGGTGGAAAGGTCGGGCGGTCCAGTCGTTGTGCATGACCCCGGACCCGTAGTAGGCACCCCCGGTTTCGGGCTGGTGTCGCGCGATAAACTCATCGTAGTCGTCGGGAGCGCGGTAGTCCTGGTAGATCATATGATCGAAGCCGTAGCGCTTGTAAGGGGGCTCCTGGTGCATACCCCGGCCGATCCACTGGGTCTGGTAACCCGCATCGGAGAGGATCCCGGGGAGGGTGGGGCCTTCCCACTCGGCGTTGTCTCCATTATCGAAGACCCGGTGGGTGGAGGGATGTTGCCCGGAGAGGAAGGAGCGGCGAGCGGGAACGCAGACGGGGCTGGTGGCGTAAGCCCGGGAGAAGCGGACCCCGCTGCGGCCGATGTGGTCCATCGTCGGGGTTTGGAGGCAGGGATGACCGGCGGCGCCGAGGCAGTCGCCGCGCTGCTGATCGGTCATAATGATGAGGAAATTGGGAGGGGAGGCCAAGGGGAGTCGGGTTTTTTGTGGTGAGGGGTGAGTGGTGAGGGGTAAGTGGTGGGTGGTAAATGGTAAGGGGTGGAGTTGTTTACTTTAAAAAGGAGTCTTGGATCGAGAGGGAGTCGAGGTCGAGGAGGCGGGTATGATTTTTATAGGAGAGGCGGAGGCGGCCGCTTCCGCGTTCGGCGTTCAGGAAAGGGCCTTCGAAGAGCTTCCAGGAATTGTAATCGACGGGTTGTCCATCGACGGTTGGGGTTTGGGAAAAGGAGAAGAAGAGATCCCGGCCGCGAAGGGATTGGAAAAAGACGGCGGGTTCGGGCCGGGTGCGCACCTCAAGTTCGAGGGAAAGGATAGCTTCCTGGAAGGCTTCAAAGGAGGGGAACTCGGAGGCGGATGCGACCTGAAGGACGGCGCCATTTTGGAGGGAATTGCTGACGAGTCGTCGGCCTCCCTTTTCGAGGGGTTCCCACCGGAAGGGAGCGAGGGGGAAATAGGCGATGAGGGCATCCCCGCCGCGGGCGAAGATCCAGCCGGATTCATGCTCGATGAGGGGATCGAGGTCCCGGGAGAAAAACCCGTTGATATGTGGAAAGCGAAGGTCTTCGGGGATGTCGTAGAGGACGATGAGGGAGTCGCGGTCTTGGAATATTTTCTCGTGGACGGAGCCCCCGATGAATTTATCGGGCGAATTATAACTCTTCTTCTGGCTGGCAATGCCCTCGACGAGGCCGCCCTTCTGTTCGGGAAAATACATTTGAAGGGTATGGGCGTCGGCGACGGGATGGAGGGTGAAGAGGGTGTTGTAGGCCTCCCGGAAGTCGTCGACACGCCACATGAGGTCCCAGGAGTGGTGTTGGATCCCGTGGGCGACGCCACCCTGGTGGCTGCCGAGGGCGTAGTCCGGGTGAAGGTAGGTGGTCTTGTAGGTGGGTGGGGCGGTGTTGTCGGTAAAGCGGATGAAGCGGCGGGGTCGCTTTGTTTCGCGGTGGAGGAAGGGCTCGGTGCGATCCCTGGCGATATGGTAGATGATTTCGGGCGGTTGGAAACGCGAGCTGACGCAATACCAGAAAGAATACCAGCCGTAACCCGGGGTGGGGTAAGTTTCGTCAAAGAGGAGCCAGGCGAAGTCGGAGGAGACGCCATGCCAGGGTTGAATGACCTGGCGATCGTCGGTGCGGCTGTGGGAGCCGGCGAGAAGGCCGTGGTGAAGCTCGACGGCGAAGTCGGCCATGATGTATTCGAGCATGATCCGGGCCCTGCGCCGCATGACGGGATCTTCCGCCCAAGTGTAGAGGTAGCCCAGGGGCATGAGGTAGACCCCGATGTAATGGGTGGCGTCGAATTCGCCCTGTCCGATGGAAGTGGTTTCGTCCATCCATTTCAGGAGGTATTCCTCGGCCTCGGCGCGGTTCTCGGCGGAGCTTTTTCCGGTGAACCAAGACTCGGGAGGGTCGTTTGGGTAAAGCTGGTTCATGAGGTAGAGGGTGACGTAATACATGAGCCAGTGGTTTTCGGTATCCCCGCGAAAGGGCATATAGGTGCGCCAGGCGTCCCGGAGGGCGTTCCTGCCCTCCTCGGGCAGGGAATCGCGACCGAGAAAGGCAATGGCGGTGGCGGGGAACATCCAGAACATATCACCGCGAGGCTCCTCAAGTAATTGGAGGAGCCGACGGTTTGCCCAATCGATATGCTCGTTCCGATAAAGAGCGGCGGCGATTTCCCCGTGGCTTCCCTTTTCGAAGTCGGTCGGGTCGATATTGTCGAGCCGCGATGCGACGACCCGGTCGGCGCGGTGAAGGAAAGCATTTCGGCGATCGGCCTCGGAGGGCGGGTGGTAGGCGTTGGGGCTACCGGGGTGATGGCGTTGATCGAGACCGAGGAGCTGGTCGGTCGGAATAGACTGGGCCGCGTCGAGAAGGAGAGAGAGGGAGAGGGAGAGGAAGAGGGGGAGGATTACGGGTTGGGGGTTACGGGTTGTTTTTTTCGGGTTTTGAGAAGAGAAGGCCTGATATTGGGGAAGGAGGGAAGCAAGCATGAGGGGAGGGGATTAAGGTTGGGGAAGGAAGGCCATTTCCCAGACGACGGCGCCGGGGAGATTCATGGAGGACCAGGTTTGGCCGAAGTCATCGCTGCGATAGACTCCTTCGCGGTGGACATTCACATAGAGAGTTTCTTTGCGGGTGGGGTCGAAGAGGACCTCGTTGATGGTGGATTCCGGAAAGGCATCGATGATTTGAGCCCAGTTTTCCCCACCGTCGGCGGTGAGGTAGAGGCCGGTCTGATAGCCCCCGGTGGCGATGCGGTCTTCGTCGAGGGGGTGGAGGGCGAGGCAGTAGAGAAGGGCGCTTGCGGGGATGTCGGAATTTTGCATCCAGTTTCGGCCCCCATCGCGTGAGAGGTGGAGACCTCCTTCCTGGGTGGCGGCGACCCAGAGGTCAGGGTTGGCGTCGGATTGACGGATTGCGGTGACGTGGATGCCTTGGGCGGCGACTGGCCGCCAGCTATGCGCTCCGTTTTCGGAAAGAAAGATGCCTTGCTCGTAGCCCGCGAAGACCCGGCCCTTCCGGGTGGAGTCAACTTCCAAAGTCATGACATAGGGCCGGCTGATCCCGCTGTTTAACCACTGCCAGGTATCCCCGCGGTCCCTTGAGACCCAGAGCCCGTCCGGGGTGGCAAGGTAGAGGTCATCGGGGGCATGTGGGTCGACGGCTACATCCTTGGTGAGGGTCTGGCGCCAGTCGGTGACGATGCGCCAGGAGTCCCCCCCGTCGGTGGTGCGGAGGACGCCGTTGGCGGCGGCGAGGTAAAGGATACGCGGGTTTTCCGGGTGGGCGGCGAGGGCTTCGATGCGGGGATGCCTAAAACCGATATGCTCCCAGTGGCTTTCGCGATAGGCGAAAAGGCCGCTGTCCTGAAACTTCCCCCCGACGAGGTAATCTTTCGTGAGGGAAACGGTGGCGAAGAGGGTGTGAGGGGCCGCGTGGAGGGAAGAAAAGAGAACCGGGATTCCGGCAAGGAGAAGGAGGAAGAACCGCATAGACTTAAAATCTGGGGAAAGGAGTGCGGAGAGGAAAGGGCAAATTCCCGGATTGAGATTCTCGAGGAGGGTAGGTTCCGGAGTTTACAGGCGGTATCGGAGCGAAGGAGGAGGAAGCCCTCCCGGCCGGGGAATTGCGGATAGAGGACCCCGGTTGAAACGGAATCTTTGACGCAGTTTCAGAGACATGACCGATGAGGAGTCTTCTTCACCGGAAAAGGGATTCCAACTCAAAACTGGGCTGCGGTAGGTTTTGACTTTATTGGAAAACTATAGACATAAGGACAAACCCCAAATCCCAAACTTTTTAAGAATTCTATGAGCGAGCCGATCAAACCGCTGCGTGTTTCGAATGACGCAATGAACGACCCGGAGGAGTTGCAACGCCGTGTGGCGGAGGAAGGCTACCTCTTTTTTAAGCGACTGCAGGATCCGGATAAGCTGAGGGAGCTTCGTCTGGAGATGATGACGGAGATCCAGAAGGCGGGGTGGTTGATCGCGGACACGGACCCGATGGAAGGGATCGCGAACGTGGACCGGCAGTGCACGGAAGGGGATAATGATTACCACGAGGGCTACGGTCGGGCCTACAAGTTGGAGCGTTTCCATCGCATCGCGCACGAACCCCCGGTGATCGAGATCCTGGAAAAGATCACCGGGCGGGAAATCATGCCTCATCCGCACGTGGTGGCCCGGATTTGGTTTCCGAAATACACGGAGCACACCACGCCGACGCACCAGGACTTCGTGCATTTTCAGGGAAATTTCGAGACGTGGACCTGCTGGTCGCCGGTGGGGGATTGCCCGCGGGAGCTTGGGGGACTGGCGGTGATTCCGGGTTCGCACAAGGTCGGGCGGGTGCTGGACCACCATTTTTCGCTTGGTGCGGGTGGCCTGATCGTGGACCCGGACGAGCATGAGGAAATCGAGCCGGTCTGGCACAGCACGGACTACGAGATCGGAGACAGCCTGATTTTTCCGGCGCTAACGATCCACAAGGCTCTACCGAATGTAACGGAAGACCGGTTGCGGTTATCCCTGGACAACCGCTACCAGCAGGTGGGGGATCCGATTTCGGATCACATGCTGGAACCTCACGGGCCATGCGGATTGACCTGGGACGAGATTTACCCGGAATGGGAAAGCGAGGACCTGAAGTATTTCTGGAGGCGCTATGACAATCCCGAGATCCCGCGGGACCTGCAATATGTGAAGAAAAGCTTTGACGAAGCGATCGAGCTTGCCCGCTCCGGAAACGAACACGCGATCTACCGGATGCAGCGTCAGGCGAAGAACGAGCCGGATTCCGAGTTTGGGCTGAAAGCCAAGGCCGTTCTGGAGGAGATCGGTGCCTAGCCGGCGGCTTCCGCGGCGGATCGGAGCGGCGTGAGGATCCCGCGTGGGAATTGAGTAAATTTCTTCCGAACTGGATCGTGGGAGAGCGGTCGGTAACAATGCAGCCAGTATCGGTTTTCGGACCTAAACCGTCGCCGTCTGCGTGCTCCCTGAATGACTGACTGTTTAAAAAACCGCCTGAAACGGGGCCTAGCCGCCCTGGCGGCATTGCTCGTGATGGCCGTCATCCTGCACCCCTGGTGGATCGGGCCGTTGCTGGGTGTGGTCCTTGAATCAAAGGGAGTGTCCGTCGAAAAGGTGCGGGTAAAGGGCTACCCCTACTGGGTGCTGGAGGGGATTCACTGGGAGACGGAGGGGATGAACCTGCAGGCTGAAGAGGTCCGGTTATGGAATCCGCTCTTCTGGATTTTTTCACGCGGGAAGGTGGCGAACTCAGGGAAAGCGGTTATCTCCATCCGCAATTGGTCGGTGCGGATGGATTTTCCCGTTGAGGAGGATAGGGATGAAGCCGCAAGCGCTGCGGGTATTCCCCCGCTCCCCGGGCTGGTGCGTCAGTTTTTGGCTGGGGCGGGATTTTTTGCGGAATGGCTGCCCACGGTGAGACTGGAAGCGGGCCGGGTCGAAGCGGGGAGGGTGATTTTGACGCAGACGGAGGGGGAGTGGAGAAGCGGTCTGACAACCTTGCGGGGTCGATTTTCGCCCGGAGACGAGGCCTTTCTTGTGGAGTTGAAGACGGGGATCGATACGGAGCACCCTCGATATGGGGCTGAGCGACATGTGGGCCAAAGTCCAGT
>CAYQKH010000027.1:0-21010 GCA_964417945.1 uncultured Opitutales bacterium | reverse complement strand
TGGAGGGTGGAGATTGGGTCCGGGTGGAAACGGGTTTATTGGCTCTGGCGGGGGACGGTTCGCTGGGAATGGAACTGGAGGGGGCGCTGTTGTCCGGTCCCCTGAAGGTGAAGGGACGATTCCCGGTGGAGGCGGTATGGCCGGATTCGGTGGAGTTCACCTTGGGCGAGCCGGAAAATCCGGGCCTGGCTGGGCTCGTTCCCGGTTTGTGGATTGGCGATCAGCGGATGTGGGGCGATTGGGATGGAGAGCGCTGGCGGTGGAATTGGCGGGCGAGCGGGGTGTGGGATGGTCCGGTATACGGCCTTCCGGAATCGGAGGGGAGCGAGCTGCCCTGGAGCCTGGAGGCGATGGCGGGCGGCGATTTGAAAACAATTTTGTTAGAGGAGGGCTACCTGGATCTCCAGCTTTTGGAGCTGCGATTGTTGTCACCCTTGGAGATCCCGTTAGCGGAAGCGGATTCGAACGGCGTGGCCGAGCTGGCGGGTTTTCTCGACCTCGACCACCCGCTTTTCGAACTGCTCCCGGTCGATGGGAAGGCAGATTTTCAGGTTCAATTCCGCAGTCGATTGAATCCGGCGGGCGAGCCCCGGTTGGATTTTGAGGGGAACGGGCGTCGGGTCACGGCTGGGGGTAAGGAGATCGGTATATTCGGATTATCCGGATTTTACGAGGGCCACCGTTTGAGATTCGAGAGGGGGGAATGGAGTCAGGGCGGCTCGGTCCTGAAGGCGGGAGGAGCAATCGACCTTGCGGGGGATCCGACACTCAAGCTGAGTTTTGACGGCGCCTTCAAAAGAGCGGATTTTCCGCTCTTGTTCACCTTTCTGCCGGAGATGGAATCGATCGCAGGGGAGGGCGAAGGGAGCGGAACTTTTTCCGATCCGGTTGTGAGCGGAAGGTTTTCCGGTAGGGGTCTGAGATTACCCGGGATGGAGGCCCTGGACGTCCACCTTAGTCTGGCGGATGCAGGATTGGAAGGCGGCCGTTTCTCTCTGAAAGGGGAGGCGGAGGGCCGGGCGATTGCGCTTAGTGGAACCTTGACGAAGGAGGGGGAGGACCGCCTTCGCCTTCTCCTTTCGGAGGCCCGTCTGGAGACACCGGGCGAACCCACCCTTTTACTGGTTGAGGCGGGGAGACTGGTCTTCCTTACCGGGAAGGAGGGCGAGCCCCTGAGGATCGAGTTGGACGGGGGATTGGCTCTCGAATCGAAGAGCGGGAAAAACGCCATCCAGCTGAAGCTGTTGCAAGGGAGCTATCGAGTGGGGGATTACCCACGCCACCTGGAGCTTACAGCACGTGGATTGAACTCGGCCTGGGTTGATCCCTGGGTAGAGGAGGTTGTGCCGGTCTTTGGCATCAACGGGCTTGAGGTCCGAACCGGGGAGGCACCCTATACCGATATTCAATTTTCAGGGAGTGGGCGATATGAAACCGGGATCCTCGGCGGAGTGGAAGTGGTCCTGAAGGCCCGGACCAGCGAGAACAACCTACTGATTGAAACCTTATCCCTGAAGGGCGAGGGGTCCCCCATCCTGGTGGAGACGAGGGGCCGACTGCCGCTGCGGATGGGAGAAGGTTCCGATCGGGGTGGGCTTCCCGCCCTGGATCCGAAGGGAACGCTCCAACTGGAGGGACGCATCCAGTCGGGCGGGCCCCCGGTCTCCTGGACGGCCGGAGGGATGGAGTTCCAGATCGGAGAGGTGGTCGCGGACTACCGGGTCGAGGGGCCTTTGGAAGCGCTGGAAGGCCATTTCGCGACCCGGGGAAACCAATTCCTCCTGGAGACGGAAAGATGGGATCATCCCCTGCGGCTGGAAGGATGGGATGTGGAGGGTGCCTTTCGCGATGAATTGCTGGTTCTGAAAGGAAAGGCCTTGAAGCTCATGGAAACGAGGCTGGATGTGGAGGCCACCCTGCCGGTGCCGCAATTGGTGAAGGTGTTGCTTCGTGAGGAGGACTGGCAGGTGCTGAGGGCGGGCAGCACGGTGAAGGTAGAATCCCCGGAGGTGAACTTATCGGATTGGGCGGAATTTCTCCCGGCGGGAATTCTGCCCAGCGGAAGTGCCCGAGTGGACCTGACCTACCGGGAGAAGCGCGGACTCCGTGGCGTGGTCGGCTTTCGCGGTTTATCCACTGCAGTTGGGGGAAGCGGGGTCGCCCTACGCGAGGTGGAGGGCACTGTTCGTTTCAAAGGCTTCGAGGGGGTGCTTGAACCGACCCGCCTGCTGGTGGGGGGGCGGCCCGCCGAACTTACGGGAGATTGGAGTTGGAACATCGAAGCTCCTTCAAAGACGAGCTTCCGGGTGGATTTCTCGGGTGAGGGCCTGCCATTGGTCCGGCAGGCGGACTTGTTGCTGCGCTCGGACGTCGACTTGCGGTTGGAGCGTGGGGAGGAGGGCGGCGCGGTCCGGCTCTCCGGTCGGCTGGGTTTGCGGGACGGATTATTCCTGCAGGACTTTTTAGGGTTCATCCAACCGGGGACGACGACGGCGATGCGGCGCCCGCCCTATTTCCAGGTAACGGCAAAGCCGTTTGCAAGCTGGGAGCTGGATGTAGCACTGGAAGGAGAGCGTTTCTTACGGGTAAACGCGCCGGTCGCGCGCGGAACGTTATCGGCGGACCTGGAATTAAGAGGAACCCTGGAAACTCCCTATTTGCTGGGGATGGTGACCTTGGATGAGGGATCCCTGCAGTTGCCCTTCGGCCGGGTGAAGGCGGAATCCGGGCAGGCGGAGTTTACTCTGGTTCAGCCCTACGATCCGGAGATCTTGGTGACGGGGGTATCGAATACCGTGGGTTACCGTGTGGATGTCCGTGTCGGGGGACGATTGTCTTCGCCGGAAATCGAGTTGGAATCCAATCCGGCGCTGACCAATGACGAGGTCATTCTCTTGCTGACAGCGGGGATTATTCCCGATACGAATTTCAAAGATTCCCTTTCTTCAGCCTCCAGCCGACTTGCGCTTTATCTCGGTCGTGGGATCCTGGGAGACCTGCTCGGCTACTCGGCGGCGGAGCGTTTACGCGTGCGGTATGGGGAATACATATCCGAATCGGGGCTGGAGACCTACCAGCTGGAATACGATTTAAGGAAGGATCTCTCGATCATTGGCGAGTATGACAAATACGACCACTACAATCTGGATCTGCGCTACCGCCTCGGAGGAGGGGGGAGACGATGAGCGGTCCGTTCTGGTGTCAGTGGAGATTCTGGATTTGGGCGGGATTGACCTTGCTTGGGGCGACGTGCGGGCGGCTCGAAGCGGATCCGGATGCCGCCCCGGCCTCGATCAAGGTAAAGGGAACCGGATTTTTCCAGGATTTTCGTTTGCAGCGGCTGCTGAGGAATTACGCACGGGAAGGCGGAGAAGACGAGAAGTTGAGTGCGGCGACGATTGAGGACGGGGTGGTTCTGATTCGTTCCCGACTGATGAAGGTGGGTTTTCTAAGCCCGGAAATGCAACTGGACTTAACAGATCTTGATGGGGCGGTGATGGAATTGGAATTGGATCCGGATGGGCTTCTGGAGTTGCCGTTGGGCAAGGTTTATGCGGCGGTAAACTACCGGGTCGAACCGGGGAGACGATCGGTTTACGGAACGGTGGAATTCGTTGGGCTGGAGACCCTTTCGAGAGCGGAGGCCCTCGGCTATTTCTATCCGCAGAATGACCTGCTCCAGGCCCGAAACCGCAGGCCTTATTCACCGGAAGCGGAGCGGAACGCACGCGGCAATCTTCGTGAGGCCCTGGTGAACTCGGGATACCGGGAGGCAGAGGTGAACCTCGAGGAGAGGCGGGTGGATGAGGAGAGCGGGTCGGTGCACATGAGGATATCGGTTGAAGGAAAGGCCATGTTCCGGGTCCGGGAGGTCCGGGAGCAGATCCTCGGGGAGGGGAACCTGGGCGATGACCTGCGCGGGAATTATGCGGGAGAAACGGGAGCGGTGTTCAGTCCGGAATGGAGCCGCAACGTGCAATTGCGCACCCGGATCCGGTTTTATGAGGCGGGCTACCCGGATGCGTCGGTCAACCTTCAGCCAAGTACTGTCCGGGAGGGCGACGAGGGAACAGTGGAAGTGGACGTCCTCCTGACGGTTCGTCCGGGGCCGCGGGTGCGCGTGGGGGCGATTGAAACCAGCGGGGTGGAGCGGATGCATCAACCCCTGATCGAGCGGCAGTTGACACTGGAAACCGGCGAGTGGCTGGACCGGACTCAACTGGATCAAAGCCGCCGCAACCTGGGTGAATTGGCAGTCTTTCGAGGGGTGCGGGCGAACCTCGTTCCGGCGGGCGGCGGGGAGGCGGAAATTCGGGACGTTCACTTCATCCTGGAGGAACGGGAACGGCGGGATTATTTTCTTCGCGGGGGTTACGGAAGTTACGAAAAGCTTCGATTGGGATTGGAAGTCCTGCAGAATAACCTCTGGGGCCGGGCACATCGTTCGCGGTTGTTCCTCGGATTTTCCATGAAGAGTCATCACGCGGAATGGATCTACACGGTTCCGGAAGTATTCGGGAGCCGGTTGAGATGGGATACCTCCCTGGAGTGGCTTAACCGGGAGGAGGTTTCCTACGAGCGGAACGAGTGGAGCTTCGCGACGGGGATTGATACCCGGATCGAAGCGTTGGATTCCCGGTTGCGGATCAGCTACAATCTGGAGCGCCTGGAATCCGAAAACATACGTTTGGTGGACTCGATAGGGGATGATCGATTCCGAAGCGGAAGCGTCTCTTTCACCCTCTTGCAAGACCGGCTGGACAACCCGATCGTGCCCCGCAACGGAACGCGTGTCCGGTTGACGGGGGAACACGCGTCGGAGTTACTTGGAAGTGAAAGCACCTACCAGCGGTATGAGTTCACGGTATCCTACCACCGTGATCTGGAGAACGGTTGGTTTTTCCACAGCCGTTTGCACCACGGAGTGGTTTTTTCCCTGAACAATCCGGACGAGCGCATCCCTTTCAACAAGCGATTTTTCCCAGGGGGCGAAAACTCCATCCGCGGATATGGGGAGGGCGAAGCCTCCTTTCGAGGGTCGGAGGGGACCTTCATCGGCTCATCGACGATAACCGTCCTCTCGGCGGAGGTGGAGCGTCAATTATTTGGAGACCTTCTCGGTGCGGTCTTTTTCGACGGACTCCTGCAGGGGAAGACGGAGGACGCGTATCCCGGGGATACGACGCTGGGGAGTGTGGGTCTGGGGCTTCGATTGAACAGCCCGGTGGGGCCAGTTCGGCTTGAATACGGGCACAATCTAAACCCCCGGGCCGGGGACCCGGACGGGACGTTGCACTTCTCGCTTGGTTTTCCGTTCTAGAGCCGGAGATTATCGGATCGGGCAGAGGGCAAGAAGGGGTTTGCCCAAAAAGTCGTGGAGGAGTTGAGCGGGACACAACCATCCCGGAGGAAGTTGGCCAAGAGCCTTTTTCTATGCTTGAAAGCTGAACAGAAATCGAAGAATGTGAGGCTATTAACCCATGAATAAGGATGAAATAGAAGACTCAATTCTGGAGGAACAGCTTCGGGAGTCAGCGAGTGGATTCGGGGTATGCCGGAAGCTAACCAATCTGGATCTGGTCTGTGTGGATTATGTGCGGGACGGGATGGGGCGGGAGTTACAAGAGAAATTTGAGATTGTCTACTATCTCTTTGCGGACCCGGAGTTCTTCATCAACTACATGCCGGATGTCCTGTCTCGTCTGAATGAGGGGGAAGTGGAAAAGGCCCTGCACTTCAGTGTGGAGAAGAACTGCCGCCGGTTACTGCACGAGTTGAGGCTCTTGTTGGAAGGGGAAGAGCTTTGGGTGAATGTCCGTGACGAGCACCAAGGCGCGGTCATCGAGTTGTTGAGTTACGGGCTGGAATTCGGAACGACGCGAAAGGACGCGCTGATGGCATTCGACGGTGAGGATTGGGCGGAGGAAGTGCTGCAAAACAGCAGTATACACGCCTTCAACCGGAAGTCTTTTTTGATGAAGCGGTTGGATGCCTTAAAGCGAAACGGCCAGGCGGTAGAGTTCGCCTGAGTGAAAATTTCAGGTTGCGGGGAACGGGTTCGGAGGCTGGTTTGGGGGGATTATGAAAAGCCCGGACCGCCGCCCGAACATCGTGTTGATCATGAGCGACCAGCAGCGCGGGGACTGTCTGGGGGTGGACGGCCACCCATGCCTGTTGACGCCGAACATGGACAGCCTCGCGGGAGCAGGAACCCGATTTCGCCGGGCTTACAGTACGTGTCCGACCTGTATTCCGGTGCGCCGGGCGCTCATGACGGGGCAGCACCCCGGGACCAACGGCTTGACGACTTACAAGGAGGGAGTGCCGATCGACAGACCAACCCTGCCGCAGAAGCTGAAGGAGGCGGGTTACCACACCTACCTGGTCGGGCGGACGATGCATCAATGGCCGCGAAGTGCCCGCTACGGTTACGACCACATGGATGTGGCGTCTGGCTATGAGCGGGATCCCTACTATGAGCAACTGCGCGGGGAAACGGATCAGGCGGATGGATTCGGTAGCCACGGTTTGAATTTCAACGGATGGACGGCCCGGCCCTGGCACCTTGAAGAAACGCAGCATCCGACGCACTACGCCGTAAACCAGGCGCTGAAGTTCCTGGAGCAGCGCGATGAGACCTGTCCTTTTTTCCTGACGGTTTCTTTTTACGCCCCGCACCCGCCGCTGTGTCCTCCCGCGTTTTATATGGAGCGGTATTTACGTCAGGAGCTTCCGGAACCGGTAATCGGGGATTGGGCGCAACGCCCGGAAGGACAGGAGCTGGGGCTGCCGGTGGATTCCCCGCAAGTAGAGCTGAAAGGGGAGGCCTTGCGTTCCTGCCTTGCGGGTTATTTTGGACTGATCAACCACATCGACGACCAGATCTACCGCCTGATGCGTCCGCGCGGGGGCATCGATTACGACCAACGCAATACGATCTTCGTTTATACCTCGGATCACGGGGAAATGCTCGGAGACCATCATTTATTTCGCAAGACGGAGCCCTATGAAGGCTCGGCCCGAATCCCCTTTATGATCAGTGGAGGAGCGGACACAGGACTAAAAAGCGGGCAGGTGGTCGATGCCCCAGTATGCCTGGAAGACCTTTTTCCCACCCTTTGTGAGCTGGCGGGTGCGGCGATCCCGGAAGGGCTCGACGGGCGCAGCCTGGTCCCCTACCTGCGGGGCGCGGGGGCGGAGTGGCGCGATTACCTGCACGGTGAGCACGCTCCGGTGCTGCGCCGCAATTCCGGCCATCACTACCTTGTGGACGAACGGACAAAATATATCTGGAGGCCCCTGGACGGGAGTGAGCAACTGTTCGACCTTGAGGAAGATCCCCGTGAGACAAGGGATCTGTCGGTTTCGGACCCTGAACGGCTCGCCTTCTGGCGCAGACGAATGATGGAGGAGCTGAAGGACCGTTGGGAAGGGTTCTCGGACGGGGAGAAGTTGATCGCCGGACGTCCCTATCCGGGCATTTCTCCGGAGTTGGAGGCGAAAGTAAAAGGATCGAATTAAGGAGATCGGAGGGGGCGAAGGGCTTTGGAGATCCGCCCTGGCTCAAGCAGAATGCTTCAGGTGCCGGTCGGCGAAGTCCATCCAGCGCTCCCAGTCGTAAAGGGTCACGCCATGTTTTCCGGAGCGGATGTGATAGCCGATGGAACCGGTCTGGAGGGGTTGGAAGGGGGGCGGCATGGAATCGGCGCCCAGGTCGTCTTTACCGTAGAGGCGGTAGGCGGGCCCGGCTTCGCGAGCGGCGAGGAATTCGCCTTTCGGGTCGGCCCAGAGGTCATGGGTTGCGCTGGTGACGTAAACGGGGCGGGGTGCGGCGAGGGCGATGAGCATGTGTTGATCGACGGGCAGATTCTCCTCCCGATCCCGGTATTGATAAAAATTGCGACAGAACCAGTAGGGGACGGGATCGGTAATGTGGCGGATGGTTTCGCCGAGGCGTCTACGGAAGAGGGCGGCCCCGCCGCAGCCGGAGTCGTTGGAGATGACGAAGGCGAAGCGCGGATCGTTGGCTCCGGCCCAGAGGGCGGTTTTCCCGAGGCGAGAGTGGCCCATGACGGTGACGCGCTTCGGGTCGATCTCGGGATCCTCGACGAGGACATCCATGGCGCGGGACAGACCCCAGGCCCACGCGCTGATCGCTCCCCATTCATCCGGTTCCGGTTGGTTTTGGCCTTCATCGTAAAAGAGAGGATGGATTCCATCAGAAAAGTCATTTCGGTAATTATCGGGATCGAGATCGCCGTAATAAAGAGTGGCGAGAGCATAGCCCCGGTGAAGGATCGCTTCCACGGGCCAGCGGCCGGAGAGGATTCCCCTCGAGTATTCGGTCGCCCGGTTATCGATAATTCCAAACTCATCCCGTTTTCGCATCCAACGATCCGTGAGGCGAATTGTAGGGTCGGGGTAAAGGGTGTGGTTGCCGAAGAAGTTCAGGCCGAGGAAACAAGGAGCGGGTTGCGGGCGGCGGGAGGGCAGATAGAGGAGCAATTCGAATTCAAGTTGGCGTCCGCGATTGATGAGACGAACGGTCAGCTGCTTGCGATCGGCCAATCCCGCAAAGACTCCCTTTTCCTCGGACCAGCAATCGACCTCCATTTTCTCCGGCAAGCCGGGCATGCGACCGTAGACTTCAGTCTCAAAAGCCCGAAAGATCTGCGGGCGGCGAACTTCCTCCCACTGCCGGCGGTTGGTTACCGGTTCTCCTTCATTCGTGGCCAGCAAGTTCGGCAGGGTGTAGAGGGGGACTTGGGATTCGTCGGTATTCGTACCTGGTGGAAAGATCTCAGCCATCAAAGAAAAAAGGGGATTATTTATTCTTGGCACTTTTTGGCCTCTACCTCTAGCCCTGATTCGGTTTTTCGCAATGGATGGCTCTTCTGGCATTGACGAAGGAGGGGAGTAGGTCGGCGGAAACGTTTTTATCGTTTTATCATCTTTGTGCGTTTAATGATATTTTAACAAGGTATTAGATTTACATATTCAAATAAGGTGTTTACCTTGGTTTTATATTGATAAGTTTTGACTAATCTCCCAACCAAAAACATCCCATGAGGCAAATCACTCAATTTCTTGTTTCAGTCAGTTTTCTCCTGACGCCCCTGTTCAGTTGGGGCGCATTAATTTTGGATAGTTCGAGCAACAACGGCTCCGACTACTACCTTGTTGGAAACAGCGGAGGAGCCGGAATCACTTGGACGGACGCCCAAGCCTTTGCTGAGACGCTTGGAGGCAACCTTGCGACGATCAACGACCAGGCGGAAAACGATTACCTCGGCACGCTCTGGGGAGGAATCAACAGCCTATGGATCGGTCTAAACGATGTGAACACACCTGGACAATTCGAGTGGGTCTCGGGAGATCCGGTGACGTTCACAAACTGGGATGGGAACGAGCCCAACAACGCTGGAGGAAATGAGCAATATGTGCATCTTTGGGATGGCCTGCTTCGTCCGGGAAACCAGACCTGGAACGACCTAACCAATGAGACCTCGGTATTCGGGCGCCCGCTCTACGGGGTGGTGGAAATCACCGCGAATGAAATTCCGGAGCCTCAAACGGTGGCGGTCTTCAGTTTGATGGGCTTGGTCGGTTTCCTCTATTGGCGGCGACGAAAGGCGGGCTGAAAATTTTTTCAAGCCACTCTTCTTTTCTAAGATCCCCGGGATTCGGGGATCTTTTTTTTTGACGGGGGAACGATTGTGGGGATGGGGAGGACATCAATCCCATTCGCCAGGGCGCTGAAATTGTCTTTTCACGTTTTCGGAAAAATCACCGATGGCTGCTTCGATCGAGTGGATGACTTCGGGGAAAGGCTTTCCCTGGGCGCTGCGGGCAGCGGGAATGACGGTTTCACACTCATTGCGATCCATGAAGAGGGAGGCCTCCAGGAGATGGGCTTCATCTTCCGGAGGAATGGTGAGGAATCCATGCTTGTCCGCATGGATCAGTTGGCCGGGACGGATAGGAGTCCCAAAAACCTCGACATCGCAATTCCACCGCAGGTGAGTGACGTGGCCGTGGCCGACGCAGAGCTGTCTGGCGAGGGCCTTGAATCCGGCATTGGTCATCTCATCGACGTCCCGAATTGCCCCGTCGATGATGGTGCCTACACAACCGAGGGCCCGATGGATGTTGCTATTCACTTCCCCCCAGAAGGAGCCGTGGACATTCGGCTTATCGAGGTCTTGAACCACGACGATTTTGGGGCCGGGAAGGGAGGCGACATATTCAGCATATTCGCGATAGGCGTTCGGGTTTTTGCCCTTGTGTGCGGGATTGCTCGGTTCGATGACGATGGTAACGGCATAGCCGACCATGGGTCCCATTTGGGGCATAAAATCGGTGGTGGGTTCGCGATTGAAGCATTCACTGCCGGAATCGCGTTTGGTGATCTGTTCCCATCCGTTGTAAAGAGTTGGGGTGTTCCATCGTTTCAACTGAAGCAGTTCGGCGTGTGATAAAGGCATCGTAAAATCCCGAAGAAGGAGGTTGAAGAACTCTATTAGAATGGCTATTTTTGACTTTGAAAAGAATCAAAGCAACCCGCTAGAATCATGATCAAATTTCTGCACACCCGAATTCGTGTGAGCGACCTCGAACGCTCGATCCAATGGTATACCCGAAACTGCGGTTTTGAGTGTACCCGGCGCAATGACCAGTCTCCCTCCGGCAACCAACTGGCCTTTCTGGAACTTCCGGGCAACGATCATTTTCTGGAGCTTTGCTATTCGCCGGATTACGAAGTCAAGGTCCCGGAGGATTTGATGCACACCTGCATCGGCGTGAAGGACATCAAGGGATTCTGCGATAAGCTGGAGCGGGATGGCGTCAAGGTATGGCCTGGAAACTGGGCGGAGAAGGAAGATTTCCGGATGGCATTTATAACCGATCCGGATGGATACGAAGTCGAGATCCTTGAGAAAAAGTGATTTTTCGTAGGGATTTCGGCGTTCCCAGTCCCAAGGGTGCGTCCCGATGGCGGATTTTTTATTGAAGGAGGGGGAAAGGGGAATGCATTATTTAATGGATGCAAACGTATTCCACCGTGAATTCTGAAACCTACCGGTATTCCGGAGGGTCATTTTTTTGGTGGCCGGAGAGGGAGGCCCGGCGGTGGTGAGTCTTCGTTAATCCCCGCCTGGAAATTGTTTTTCACGATTATCCCGAGGCCGAATTCCGAAGTAGTGGAGTTCGGCCTTTTTGTTTTCCACCCTTTACCAAAGCGCTATGATGAGATCCACTAAATCTCGATTTTCTTCTGTTCCAGACCTGATGTATCCTTCACCGGAAGGCTCCGAAACCCGCCCGAGCAAACTGATCCACCCGGATACCCCGCCCGGGCCTGAAAAGATCCCGTATCGGAACGTTGCTTTTTACGGGCGCACGCTGGAGGAATATGAGTGGATGTTTCACCTGACCCGCGACCGCCTTTCCGGGTTGCGGGTATTGGACTGCCACGGACGCGCCTCTTCCTTCGTGGCGGAGGGCGTGCGCCTTGGGATCGAGACCCGCGCGGTGGATCCCCTCTATGACCAGACGCCCCGTTCGCTGGAAGGGGTAGGCCGAGCGGACATGATCGAGGTGCTGCGGAAAACCCGCGAACGCCCCGAGCTATATAATTTTGATTTCCTGAAGGACCTCGGCAACGTGAAGGCCTTACGGGAAACGGCACTGAGCCGGTTCCTCAAAGATTATCCCTCGGGACTTGCGCAGGGGCGCTACCTCTCGGGCCAGTTGCCAGAGTTGCCGTTTGGGGACGACACATTCGACCTGGTGTTGAACAACCACTACCTGTTCCTCTACGGGGACCATTTCGATTATGAAACGGTGTTCGCCTCCTGCCGGGAGATGTCACGGATCTGCGATTTTGAAAAGGAGGGGGAGGTGCGGATCTATCCTTTATTGGGGCACAATACCCGGCCGTATCAGCACTTGCAGCGGTTGCGGATTGATCTTTTCCACAAGGAAGGAATCAGTGCGGAAATTGTGGAGATCCCGTTTCAATTCTTGAGGGGGTCGAATCAGATGATGATCCTCCGCGGGCGTTAAGTCGGCCGCAGGTTTAGTCGAGGTTTCGGGCGGCGGCGACGAGTTTTTCGACGGATATGCCAAGCTCAGCGAGTGCCTCACCACCGGGGGCACTGAGGCCGAATCGTTCGATCGAAACGACGGTTCCCTCGAGGCCGACGTAGCGGAACCAAGGTTGGGAAACCCCGGCTTCGATCGCCACCCGTCGGCGGCAGTGGGCGGGTAAGACGGATTCGCGGTAGTCCTCGGGTTGTCTCTCAAAGCGCTCCAGACAGGGCATGGAGACGACACGGGTCCCTTCACCAAGTTGCTTGCCGGCTTCGAGAGCGAGGTGGAGTTCGCTTCCGGTGGCAAGGAGGATGCGTTCCAGGTCCCCCGTTTCCATACGGGCGATATAGCCGCCTTTAAGGGCGCCCTCCCGCCTATCCCGGACGGGAATGAAGCTTAAGGTTGGAACCGATTGGCGGGACAAAACGAGGGCGGTGGGCCCGTCGGTGCGGCTGATGGCACCGGCCCATGCCCCGGTGACCTCCTCCGGGTCGGCGGGGCGGAAGACATCGAGGTTGGGAATGGCGCGGCAGGCCGCGACTTGCTCAATGGGCTGATGGGTGGGACCGTCTTCGCCAACCCCGACGCTGTCGTGTGTCCAATACCAGGTCACAGGCAAGGAAGCAAGGGCGCTAAGGCGCACGCTGGCCCGCATGTAGTCGGAAAAGGTGAAAAAGGTGGCCCCGCTTGCAATGAAGAGGCCGTCGTAGCCCATACCATTAACGATGGCACCCATGGCATGCTCTCGAATCCCGAAACGGATATTTCTACCAGTGCGGTTATCCCGGGAAAAATCGCCGCTGTCGTCCTTGATATAATTTTTAGTGGAGCCGTGCAAGTCGGCGGAACCGCTGATAATTAAGGGAAAAACATCCGCCAGGGTATTGAGGATTTTCCCGCCGCTGGCGCGAGTGGCCAGTTTTTCCTCGGGGTCGAAGGCCTCCACGGCATCGAGCAAATCGGCTTCGGTAGGCCGCTTGCCCCCGAGTGCGGACTCGAGGACGGCGGCGGATTCCGGATTTTCTTTTTTCCACTCGTGAAGGCGAAGATCCCATGCGGCATTCCGCGCTTTTCCTTCCATTGCGCGTTTCTGGAAGTAATGGTGAACCTCGTCGGAGACGTGGAAGGTATCAGTCGGCAAACCGAGGCCCTTGCGGGCGGATTCGGCGAACTTGGCCCCTCCTTCGCCGTGAGCCTTCCAAGTGCCCGCGACTTCGGGGATCCCGCGGCCGACTTCGGTGTTAAGGATGACCAGTTTTGGCTTTCCGTTGGCAGAGCGGCGAAGATTCTGATAGGTTTCAAAGATGGATTGAATGTCATGCCCATCGATCTCGCAGACCTCCCATCCGAGGGCCTGGTAAAGGGCGGCCACCTCTTCGCTTTGGGTCTCCTCGGCTTGCGCATCAAGGGTGACGCGGTTGTTGTCGAAAAAGAGGATAAGGTTATCGAGCCCCTGGTGTCCGGCAAAGGCGACGGCTTCGCGGGCGACACCTTCCTGGAGGCACCCGTCCCCGGCCAGGCAGACGATGCGATAGTCGAAGATAGGGTATTCTTCGGTGTTGAAACGAGCCTGGAGCATTTTCCCGGATACGGCCATCCCAACGGCATTCCCAACGCCCTGCCCGAGGGGCCCGGTGGTGCATTCGACGCCGGGGGTTTCCCCGAACTCGGGGTGGCCCGGGGTGTTGCTGTGAAGGACGCGGAAGTCCTTGAGGTCCTGAAGGGAAACCTCAAAGCCGCTGAGGTGCAGCCAAGTGTAAAGAAACATGCTTCCATGACCGGCGGAAAGAATGAAGCGATCCCGGTTGATCCAGCGTGGATTATAGGGGTTGTAATCGAGACAGTGGCCAAAGAGGGCGGCTCCGAATTCCGCACAACCCAGGGGAAGGCCGAGGTGGCCGCTGGAGGATTTATGGACTGCGTCGATGGCGAGGCCGCGGGCCTGGTTGGCTGCGGATTGAAGAAGGTCGAGATTCACTTCCATAATAGCTTCGATTGATGATCGTGGAGGGATACTTTCCCAGAGTTTGGGCTCGGCAGAAAGTTTAAAATCGAATTCCTGCGGGAATGGAGACTTCGGGTTGCACCGGATTTTAAATCGCGACAGGCTGGGAGCCATGAAAAACTTGAACTCTCTTTCCTGCCTCTTTCTCCTTACCGCCTTTTTCTTGACCGCGACCCCAAGCGCGGGGGCGACGGAGGAGTTTAGCCATTACCCG
The DNA here is from genome assembly GCA_964417945.1 of uncultured Opitutales bacterium. GTDB lineage: Bacteria > Verrucomicrobiota > Verrucomicrobiia > Opitutales > JABSRG01 > CAYQKH01. Next base: position 6,698 of record CAYQKH010000027.1, on the reverse strand, counting down.
GTAACCTACAGCTTGGGAGACGTCACCTTTGAAGGGACACTGATTTACCACACGGAGACGGTGTCCGAGGCGCTGGGTGATGGAGAGACGCTACCCGGCATTTTTATGGTCCCGAATTGGATGGGGCCGGGTGAAGCGGCGAACCGGAAGGCCGAAACAATCCTCGAGGAAGAGGACGCGGTGATTTTTGTCGCGGATATATACGGAGTCGAGGTGCGACCGAGCACGAGCGGGGAAGCCAGCGAGGCGTCGGGGAAACTGCGTAGCGGGAACCGGGAGACCTTGCGGCGCCGGGCGGCGGCGGCCCTCGAAGCCTTTCGCATGGCGATTCCCGACCATTTTCTGCCGGTCGATTCGAAGCAGGTTCTGGCCATCGGTTTTTGTTTTGGCGGGGGAACCGTCCTCGAGATGGCGCGTGACGGTCAGAATCTCCCCGGGGTGGTTTCTTTTCATGGCAACTTGGACACCCCGCGACCCGCAGAACCGGGGAGGGTGAAGGCCAAGATCTTGATTCTCCACGGGGCGGAAGATCCGTATGTGTCCCAGGAAAATGTGCTGGCGATCCAGGAAGAGTTGCGCAATGTGGGAGCGGATTGGCAATTGGTCTCCTTCGGAGGAGCCGTCCACTCTTTTACCAACCCATTGGCCGATTCGGATGGGGCGCGCTACCATCCGGTCGTGGCAAAACGTTCTTATGATTACATGGAAGATTTCATGGAAGAGGTCTTGGCATCGGAAGGCACCTCGAACGATTGATCAAAGGATCAATTATTTTGAATATCCTCGTCTAAAAGATTTCCCTTCAGGAGCTTGAAAAGCTCCAGCTTGCGGATGTCTTCTAAAATCCATGCCTCGAAGGCTTGGAAGCGTTTCTCGATGACCGTCAATTCCAGCATTTGCTGCTTAATTTCGACATCCCCGAGAACGGAAAAGCAGGCAAGGTCGATAAAATTATCCGGGTCATGGATTTGAGCGAGGAACTGAAAAGCCTCCTCCTCCTCCTCCTGCCCACCGAGCGCCAGTTTTTTGCGAATCAAGCGGAGGCACTCAGACCGGTGTGCTTCAAGATCCTCGGCAAGGTTTTGCCTGGACGAATAAATTGGAGAGATGCGTGCCCGGCGGTAGGGCGTCTCCGTAATGATATCCTCGAAACGAACCCGAAAAAGGCCTTGGAGGATAAGGTTGCTGGTTCCGTCTTCATTTTCATGGGAGGCGCGGACCATACCTACAGTGGCAACGGGAAAGGGCGGCTCGTAATAGTCTTTCTTCGGATCGTCTGCTTGATCGGGTTCCTCGCTATCCTGCTGATTCAAGCCAGCGATGGCGAAAAGGCGGTTGGTTTCTAGGACATCCTGCAGCATTTTCCGGTAGCGCTGTTCAAAAATGTGGAGCGGAAGGATCGCTTGCGGGAATAAAACGGTGTTCGGCAACGTCATCACCGGGACGGAATCCGGTATTTCGATCGTCGTTTCTGATTCAGAGGCTTCCATAAAAGAAACTATGTCCAGGTTCGGTGAGAAATCAATCCAGCCACGCTTGCGGAGAGAGCATCGCCCGGTCGGGCTGTGGGTTCTCCGCAAAATAGACGGCGAGGCGGAACCAGGGAAGCCGATCCTGCGGTGGATTCTCGCGGATTTTTTTCAGTTCCTCCCAAAGGACTTCAGGTGAGCGACCCTGTAATTCATAAATTTCGTAAAGGCCGATATCGAGGAGGTCCCTCGCGATATCCACCTTCATACGCGGAATCCGCATGAAGGGTGAATTTAAGGCCTCGTAATCGACCTTCTTCTTTTTTGCCGGTGCCCGGTCCACGCGACACTCCTACTGCCGGGCAGAAATAGAACCAATACCCCGGGCCTCGGTATCGATGGTGCGGGGGCTGCCGCGGTAGGTGATGGATCCGATACCGTTGGCCCGCGCGGTCAAGGATTCGCTCGCGTAGACAATTGCATTGCCGACGCCGTTGACCTCGATCTGAGTCTCATCGGAAAGGAGGTTCCGCGAATCGAAGCCGCCGGTCGCATTGACGTTGGCATTTAAAGAGCGGGTGAGACCGGTCAGTTCGACTTTGCCGAAGCCATTGTGGACGAGGTCGATTTGACGAGCGTTGATGAGGAAGCGGTAGTTTCCATTGCCCTTAATTTCAAGGTTAATGATGCCGCCATCAAGGGGGGTGCCGACGGTATTCAACTGGAAGGAGCCGTAAGACTGGAAGCTGCTGAGGCGAGACACGGAGATTTCAATGTCAATTTCGGGGTGAAAGCTAACGTTTTGAGAGGGCTCGACAGTCAGGGTATTTTCCTCCACGCGGACGGAGACGAGGTCGATCTGATTGCGTGCGCCTTCGATGGCGACTCCTGGAGATCCGCGGACCAATTTCACGCGCCCGTTTCCGCGGAGTTCAATTGCGGAAAAACTTCCGACGGTATAGACCTCCCGTTCGGATGGTCCGGCGGCGTCGACAAACCGGGTGGTCAACTGTCCCCCGGCTCCGTGGTGCAGGCCGCAACCAACAAGCAGCGACAGGGAGGAGAGAATCAAGGCGATGCCAAAGATTCGGAGGCATATCGGCTCGGGTCGTTTCACCTTCATGAGCAGAAAGAATGTCCGGTTCGAGCGCCTGATGTCAAGTGACAGGGAAGGGAGTGGAGGCCTCGAATCCTCCTTCTGGCTTACTGTGCCAAGGAGACGGGACAGGCTGGGAAAGTGTGACACCGGGTGTGACAAGGTGGCTTTATTTTGGAAGCGGACAGTTGGGAAGGACGGCACCCTGAATTGTATAAAACGTTCTACAACAATGATAAAAGAAACAATTCAAAGGCTGGCATTAAATCTGCAATGGGGGAGTTGTGAGTAAAATTTTAGGAATTGATCTAGGAACCACTAATTCTTGCATGTCGATCATGGAAGGGGGCGAATTTTCAGTGATCCCTAACTCTGAGGGCGCACGGACAACGCCATCGGTCGTAGCATTTGCTAAAAATGGCGAACGACTTGTCGGCCAGGCCGCCAAACGGCAAGCCGTGACCAATCCACAGAATACTATATTTTCGGCGAAACGCTTAATCGGTCGCAAGTTTTCGGAAGTTCAGGAAGAAGCCCCCTCCCTTCCATATAATGTGGTTGAGGGGAAAAATGGAGATGCCTACATCGAAGTGGAGGTGAATGGGGAGACCAAACAGTATGCTCCAGAGCAGATTTCCGCGATGATTCTCACTAAACTGAAAGCAGACGCCGAGGATTACCTTGGGGAAAAAATCGGCAAGGCAGTGATCACGGTTCCGGCGTATTTCAACGAGCCACAGCGCGAAGCGACGAAAGATGCAGGGACTATTGCCGGCCTCGAGGTTGTCCGCATCATCAATGAGCCGACGGCGGCCTCCCTGGCGTATGGGCTCAACAAAAAAGGCGACAAAACGATTGCGGTTTACGATCTTGGAGGTGGAACTTTTGACATTTCGATCCTGAATATTGCCGACGATGTCTTTGAGGTCGAGGCGACCAACGGTGATACCCACCTTGGTGGAGATAATTGGGATTCCCGAATTATCACCTGGTTGGTTGACACTTTTAAGAATGAGAACGGGATCGACCTACGTTCGGATCCGATGGCCCTGCAGCGCCTGAAAGAAGAAGCGGAAAAGGCCAAAATCGCGCTCTCCTCAACACAAAATGTCGATATCAACCTGCCGTTTATCACGGCGGACGCCTCCGGCCCAAAGCACATGAACGTAAGTCTTTCCCGGAGCAAATTTGAGCAGCTGACGGAAGATCTGTTTAACCGGACGAAAAATCCATTCTTGCAGTGTATTGAAGATGCGGATCTTTCACGAGAAAACATTGACGAACTGGTTCTGGTTGGAGGAATGACGCGGACGCCAAAAGTCAGTGAGATCGCGAAGGAGCTTACGGGCAAGGACCCACACAAGGGGGTGAACCCAGACGAAGTTGTAGCGATCGGGGCGGCCATACAGGCGGCGGTCCTCGCTGGAGACAGCAATGTCGGAGATGTCCTGCTCTTGGATGTCACCCCCCTCAGCCTCGGGATTGAAACTGCGGGCGGGGTGATGACGGCGATGATCGAGAAAAACACGACGATCCCGAAAAAGCATTCCCAAGTCTTCTCGACTTTCGCAGACAACCAGACGGCGGTGGATATTAAAGTCTTACAAGGGGAGCGCCCAATGGCTGATGATAACAAGATGCTGGGCAATTTCCGCCTCGACGGGCTGGAAGCGGCTCCACGAGGAATTCCGCAAATCGAGGTGACGTTCGACATTGATGCCAACGGCATTCTCCACGTAACGGCTGTCGACAAGAAAACTGGCAAAGACCAAAAGATCACGATTTCCGGCTCATCCGGACTGAACAAGGACGAAGTCGAGAAGATGAAAGAGGAAGCTGAATTGCACGCCGAAGAAGATTTGAAGCGGAAAGACGCAGTCGAAGCGCGCAACAACCTGGATAACCTTGTTTATCAAGCTGAAAAGCAGCTCGGCGAACTGGGCGAGCAACTTCCCGCTGAGGCCAAGTCGCAAATTGAGGGCGTGATCGGTGAGGCGAAAAAGTTTTTAGAAAACCAAAGCGCTTCCGCGGAAGAGCTGAAAACGGCAGCGGACGCCCTTACGGCGGCCCTGCAGAAGCTCGCGGAGGCGGCATCGCAACCCGGCGGCGACAGCCAAGGCGGGACACAGGCGAGCGGCGGCGACACCAGTGACGGCGCATCCGACACCGCGAAGACAAAGTCCGAAGCGGACGACGACGATGTTGTAGACGCGGATTTCGAAGTCATTGATGACGACAAGTAAACCCTTTAAACCTGTCCTCAGCTCCTTCTGAGGACGGGTTTTTTCATCGCTTCAAACCCTTAATCCAAACACATATCAATATGGCAACTACCAAAGCAAAAATTAACGTAAAGCCTCTCGGGGAACGCGTTCTCGTCAAATCAGTTGAGGAGGATGAACAGGTCCGCGGGGGTATTATTATCCCGGATTCAGCGAAGGAAAAGTCGCAGGAAGCCGATGTCGTGGCCCTGGGAACCGGGCGCAAGGACGATGACGGCAAGACAGTCGACTTCGAAGTAAAAGTCGGGGATCGTGTGATCATCAGCCAGTATGGAGGAACCTCCGTCACAATCGACGGCGATGAGTATACAGTCATCCGCGAGGACGATATCATCGCAATTGTTGGATAATCCGACTGGACCCCTCTTAAGTAAAACCAAGTAAAACAAGAAAAAAAATGGCTAAAAAAATACTCTTTGGTGAAAACGCCCGGCGCAAGGTGCTCTCGGGTGTGAATCAGCTTTCAAAAGCGGTATCCGCAACACTCGGTCCGAAGGGCCGGAACGTGCTGATCGACAAAAAGTTCGGGTCTCCGACCGTGACGAAGGATGGCGTGTCGGTGGCGAAAGAAATCGAACTTGAAGATCCCTACGAAAACATGGGAGCCCAGATGGTGCGCGAAGTCGCCTCAAAGACCTCGGATACCGCAGGTGACGGGACGACGACAGCAACGGTCCTGGCGCAGTCGATTTATAAGGAAGGTTTGAAAAATGTGTCGGCGGGAGCAAACCCGGTCTTCCTGAAGCGCGGGATCGACGCCGCCGTGCATGCTGCGGTAGAGGCGATCCAAAAGCTGAGTAAAAAGGTGAAGGACCGCGAAGAAATCCGTCAAGTGGCAACGGTTTCGGCCAACTGGGACACCGAGATCGGCGAAATTATCGCGGACGCGATGGACAAGGTTGGCAAAGACGGAACGATTACCGTTGAAGAAGCGAAGGGGATTGAGACGACCCTCGACGTTGTGGAAGGGATGCAGTTCGACAAAGGCTACCTGAGCCCCTACTTCTGCACCGATTCCGAGGCGATGGAAGTCAACCTCGAGGACGCCTATATCCTGATTCATGAAAAGAAGATCAGCAATTTAAACGACATCCTTCCGTTGTTGCAGACGGTTGCGAAGAGTGGGAAGCCGCTGCTCGTGATCGCCGAGGACGTAGAAGGTGAAGCGCTCGCGGCCCTCGTCGTAAATAAGCTGCGTGGCACGCTAAACATCGCGGCGGTGAAGGCACCCGGTTTCGGCGACCGCCGGAAGGCTATGCTTGAAGACATCGCGGTTCTGACGGGTGGGCGCTGCCTGACGGAAGATCTCGGGATCAAGCTTGAGAACGTGCAGCTGAGCGACCTCGGCAGTGCAAAACGGATCAGCATTGACAAAGAAAACACGATTATCGTGGAAGGTGCCGGAAAAGCCACCGATATCCAGGGCCGCGTTAAGCAGATCCGCCGCCAGATCGAAGAGACGACTTCGGACTACGATCGTGAAAAGCTCCAGGAACGCCTTGCCAAGTTGGCCGGCGGGGTGGCCGTGATCAACGTTGGCGCCGCGACGGAGCCGGAAATGAAGGAGCGCAAGGACCGCGTCGAAGACGCTCTGCACGCAACCCGCGCCGCCGTTGAAGAAGGCATCCTCCCCGGTGGGGGTGTGGCTCTGATTCGGACCGCCAAGGCGATCGAAAAAACGATGGAAGAGCTGGAAGGTGACGAGGCGATCGGTGTCTCCATCGTTCGCAAAGCGATTGAATCGCCGCTGCGGATCCTCTGCCAGAATGCTGGGATCGAAGGCTCTCTGGTGGTGGCCGAAATCCTCAAGGCGAAAGGCCCGAACGGCTTTAACGTTACCACCGGCAAATA
>CAYQKH010000026.1:0-27587 GCA_964417945.1 uncultured Opitutales bacterium | reverse complement strand
GGAGATTCCCGCGCAGACGCTTCTCCTTTTCCCTCCTCAAGCGTTCGAGGAGTCCGCTCACAACCGTATGCCGGATGCGGGATTCCTCGCGAAACCGGATTTCCCGCTTCGCCGGATGCACGTTCACATCGATCCGCCCGGGGTCCAGGGTGAAGAGCAGGAAGACCACTGGATACCGGCCCTTCGGAATTGAAGTGTGGTAGGCCTCGATGATCGCATAGTTCAAGGTCCGGCTCTCCACTGGACGCTGGTTGACCAGGCAAACCATTTCCTGCCGGGTCGACCGGGAAAATCCGGGTTCGCCGACCAGTCCCTCGACCGCCAGCCCTTCCCCGTCATGAACGAAGTCCAACAGGTGATCCGTCACCCCCCTCCCCCAGATCTCCTCCACCCGCTCCCGCAGGTTGTTGCAGGGGGGCGTCTGGAAAAGGACCCGCCCGTTTTCCAAGAGGGAGAAAGCGACCTCCGGGTGCGCCACCGCCAGCCAACGCATCATCTGGACAATATGGGCCGATTCCGTCTGGTCTGTCTTCAGAAATTTACGCCGGGCCGGAACCGGGTGAAAGAGGTGCTCCACTTCGATTTGCGTGCCCGGTGCCATCCCGCATTCCTTTCGGCTGATCAGCTTCCCACCGTTCACCCGGACTTCGCAGCCCGTCGCCTGCGCAGCAGGCCGTGTGCGCATTGTAAACCGGGATACACTCGCGATCGAAGGCAGGGCCTCCCCCCGGAAACCGAACGAGCGCACGCGGTCCAGGTCCGTCGCCTCCCGGATCTTGCTCGTAGCATGCCGTTCCAACGAGAGCAGCGCTTCATCCGGTAACATCCCCTCGCCATTGTCCTCCACGCGGATCAACCGCTTCCCTCCCCCGCGAAACTCCACCTCGATCCGTTTCGCCCCCGCATCCAGGCTGTTTTCAACCAGCTCCTTAACCACCGCCACCGGGCGCTCGATGACCTCGCCCGCTGCGATCTGGTTCGCCACTCGGTCGGGAAGGATGCGGATCCTGGACATAGCATCAGGTTCAAACATCCCCGGCCTCCCCTGCAACCCCCAAAGAAAAAGGCCGACGGGAAACCCGTCGGCCTTGTGCTCGGAAAAAGTCCGGGCCTAGAGATCGAGGGTGATGACGTAGTAAAACCGATTGGTCGCACTCGCCGGGCGAATCAACGAACCGGTGCCGAAGTCGGCGTCGTCCTGGTCGCGGTCCAGCTTTGCCAGCTGGTCCACATCCACTGTAATTCCAGCAGCGCCGACACCGAAAAAGTAGGTGCCACCGCCGGTGGTGTATTCGTTATCGAAGTCGTAATTCCCGCCAATCGGCGCCTGGGAATTGAACTTCGCCGGTTTGATGTATTCCTGCATGTCCGCGCTCAAACTACCGGTTCCCGGATCCCCGAACGCGTTGTTCGAGAAGGGATCCGTCCCGGATTCAAGCATATACATCTCGGCCGCACTCGCAAATACGCGGAGATCCTGGTAAAACCGAGCGTTCTGCGAATTCATGCGCACCTGTCTAAAAGCAGGAAGACCGAGGGTTGCCAGGATTCCGATGATCACGACCACGATCATGATCTCTACGAGGGTAAACCCTCGCGAAACCTTGGAGGATGGGATAATATTCATGGGTTTGGGTATAATTGATATGCATTTAGATATAATGATTAGAACTTTAATACTAAATCATCACCCGGGAAATGCACTCCAGAATCGGGTCATTTTCGTAAAAGCAATATAAAAATAAGCCCGTTTTTCCCCGTCTTGGCAATCCCTTCCGGAAAAGCCGGGGAAAGCTTGAACTCCCTCCCACCCTCGGTTCCCATGCAGGAATGTCCAACCGCCTGACCTCCGCCGACAGTCTCTATCTGAAGCAGCACGCCGAAAACCCCGTCGCCTGGTGGGCCTGGGGGGAGACCGCTTTTGAGGCCGCCCGAAAGGAAAATAAACCCGTCCTTGTCTCCATCGGCTACAGCTCCTGCCACTGGTGCCACGTCATGGCCCACGAATGCTTCGAGAATGACTACATCGCAGGAATTATGAACGAGCATTTCGTCAACATTAAGGTGGACCGGGAGGAGCACCCGGAGGTCGACCAGTTCTACATGGAAGCCGTTCAAATGATTACCCGGCATGGCGGATGGCCCCTAAATGCCTTCTGCTTCCCGGATGGCCGCCCCTTCTTCGGAGGAACCTACTTCCCACCCCAAGACCGCGGGAATGGTCTCATCCCCTGGCCCCAGCTCCTCATCCGTATCAGCAATTATTTCCACCAGAAACGGGACGAACTCGAGGAAAATGCCGAAGCCATCATCAAGAACATGGAGCACGCCGACCGCTCCATCGGTGGCGACCCCTCCGGCTCCTGGAATGCCGAGTTCCTCGTCTCCGCCGCCTCCGCGGTTACTAAACAGCACGATGACGTTCATGGTGGCTTCGGTGAAGCACCGAAGTTCCCCCAGTCCATGACCCTTGAGTTTCTCCTCCAACTCCTCAACACCTCCCGCGCCCAGCAGGAGTCCCCGCTCGCGGATCGCCTAGGGTCCGTCCTCAACCGCACCCTCAAGGCCATGGCCTTTGGCGGGATCTTCGACCAGATCGGCGGCGGGTTTTCCCGCTACAGCGTCGATTCCTTCTGGCTCATTCCCCATTTCGAGAAAATGCTCTACGACAACGGTCTGCTCCTCGACCTCTACGCCAAGGCATGGATGCAATTCCGCGACCCGCTCTACCGCGATGTCGCCTCCGAGATCGTCCGCTGGATGGATCGCGAAATGTCCGGCTCCGAAAGCCCGCTCTTTTACGCTTCACTCGACGCCGACAGCGAAGGCGAAGAGGGGAAATTTTATGTCTGGACGCCGGAGCAGGTCCACGACGCCCTGCCCGGGCGTGGTGCCGAGGCCCAAGCCTTCTGCCAGGCCTACGGTATTTCTAATGAGGGAAATTTTGAGCACGGCACCAGCAACCCCGCTCTCCTTTCCGGAGACCGGGGTGCTCGTCACACCTTCCGGGAAGTGCGCGACGCTCTCTACGAAGTTCGAACCCGCAGGGTTTGGCCCGGGCTCGATACCAAGCAGATTCTCTCTTGGAACGCCCTCGCTATCCGCGGGCGGGTCGAGTTCTTTGCCTCACAGATCGACCGCGACGGCCTTCGCGCCGAAGGCGAACGGTTGGAGTGGATCCTCGACCATCTCTTCTCCGGGTCCGGGCCCGGTCTTGGCCTCGTCTACCCGGGCTCCGGACCTTCACGTGAGGCCACCCTTTCCGATGCCGCCTTCCTTCTCGAAACCCTCCTCGCCTACACCGCTCGGGCCGATTGGGTCGACCCCGGTTCCTTCCACCGCTGGCGGGATCAAGCCCGGAGTCTCGCCGAAAAAATCCTTCTTCATTACGGCGATCCGGACGCACCCGGCTGTTTCTTTTCTCCCTCCCAGGATGCCAACCTGGGCTTGCGAAGGAAAGAGTGGGTCGACAACGCTATTCCTTCCGGAAATTCCAGCCTCTGCCACAGCTTCGCCTCCCTCTACACCCTGACCGGCGACGACCGCTGGAACGAAGCCTTTCTGGGGCTGCGGTCCGTCCTCAAGAATATTGCCTCCAAAATGCCCACCGGCGCCGGGCACGCCCTCTCCGCCTTTACCCGCGAGGCCACCGGCATCCCCCTTCTCAAAGTGGCGGGAGCGGAGGCCCTCGACGCCATCCTTCCCCTCCTCCGGGAACGCACCTTCCGGCAGGTCTTTTTCGAGGTAGTGGAGCCTGCATCCGCCCCTGGAACTTACCAGATCTGCCTGAATACGCAGTGCCTCCCGCCCGAGTCCGAACCCGCCGAAGTCGCCGACCAGATCGCCTCCCCCGCTCCTCAGGCCTCAGCGTAGACGCCGCCACTGGCGGTCGAAAGTCTCCCGCATCGTGTCGATTGAGTCCCCGGGCTCGAGATAAGCGTAGAGGAGACGGATCGCCCGCACGTCGATCAACGAGAGTTCCGTGGGGATCGCTTCCGCGATCCCCATCGGCGGGACCTCGAAAAAGATGCTGCGCACTGGCAGCCGCGTCTCCCCAGGCAGCCCCAACGCCGCCAGGAGCAGCTTAAGCGCCCGCCGCTGCAGGTCTCCCGGGGTCGACGCCAGCCGGTCGTCAAGGAAAAGATACACCTTCTCCAGGCTTCCATCCTCGTTGAAGATCCCGTGGGCGCGATTCAGCCGCCCGAATCGCGGCCCCAATCCCAGCTCCTTCAAAAGTCCCGGTAGCTCCTCGTAATGGAGGTGGTAGACGAGCATGTCTGCATCCGCCTGTCCGTCCGCCTGCCGACGGATCCGGAAACCCGTCGGCCGCAGGGGCCGGTCCAGCTCAACCAGCGCCCGCCCTAGCGCGGCCACCTCGCGGGGATTCCCGCTCATCACGGACAGGGTCGGCTGACGGTTCCAACGCACTACCGTGCTGCCGTTTGCCATCAGCTTCTTTTGAAAAAGCACCTCCTCCAAGAAGACCAGCTGGTCCTCCTCTGTGATCCCCGACGATGGCAACATCCCACCCGCCAGCAGGATCAGCAGCCCGCCCGTCCGGTAAAGGAAAAAAAGCGGTGGCCGCCGCCAGAGGGCGCGCACTCGCAAGCGCCCGCCCGATCTCGCTCGAACTGGTGTCTCGTTACTCAATCCTATTCTTAGCGGCTAAACGCTTTATCCGGTAAAGGGTCGCTCCCATATTTGATAACGATTTTACAATTCCAGCGCTGGAAACCATTTCAACCACCGCCCGCCGCTCAACCCCGCTGGTCCAACAAGCGCTCCCAGCGGCGTAACTCCGCCTTTACCGGCTTCCATCCGGGCATGCCCGGACCCGCCCGCTTTTTCAGGGCCCGGTCGATCGAAAAAACCGTCCGCCAGCCCTCCGGCAACGAAAATTCGAGGGCGTCCAGCTGCTCAGAACCCAACTCGGGTAGCGGCACCTCGCATTCCTCGGACAACCGCACCAGCGCCCCCACTTGATGGTGCGCCTCCCGAAATGGGACTCCGGCCTCCACCAGAAAATCGGCGAGATCTGTCGCAAGGAGGAGCGGATCGGCGACGGCTGCGTCCGTCCGATCTTTCCGGAATCGCGCTCCCTTCAACATCGCGGACAGAACCCGCAGGCAGAGCGCACACTGTTCGTCGAGATCAAAGACCGCTGGTTTGTCCTCCTGCAGATCCCGGTTGTAGGTCAGCGGCAGCCCTTTGATCATGATTTGCAGGGCGTGGAATTGCCCGAGAATTCGACCGGCCTTTCCACGGATCAACTCCAGCGCGTCCGGGTTCTTTTTCTGCGGCATCAGGCTGGATCCCGTGGTAAAAGCCTCCGGCAATTCAACGAATTGGAATTCCGCAGTGTTCCACAAAATCAGGTCCTCCGCTACCCGGCTGAGGTGCAGGGCGCACGTCGACGCCGCGTGTGCGAAATCCAGATACAGATCCCGATCCGCCACCGCATCCATCGAATTCCGCGTCACGAGCGCACGACCGCGACGGTCCACAAATCCCAGCTCCACCGCGACCCGTTCCCGGTCTAGCGGCAGGGTGCTTCCCGCTAGCGCACCCGAGCCCAGCGGACACGCATTCGCCCGCCCCAGGACGTCCCCGAAACGAACCCGGTCCCGTTCAAACATTTCTATGTAGGCCGCCAGGTGATGTGCCGCGGGTACGGGTTGCGCCCGCTGCAGATGCGTGTAGCCCGGAATCACGATGCCTGCCTCCACGCTCTCCCGCGACAGCTCCAACAACGCCCGCAACACGCCGTCCAGGAGACCCTGCTGCAGCGCCGCCGCCTCCTTGAAATACAACCGCATATCCGTCGCCACCTGATCGTTCCGGCTCCGCCCCGTGTGCAGCCGGGCCGCCTCCGGAACCCGCTCCGTCAATGCACGCTCGATATTCATGTGGACGTCCTCCAGCCGCGGGTCCCACGTGAACCGCCCCGCTTCGATGTCCGCGCCCAGCGCTTCCAGCCCCTTCCGGATCTTCGCGTGGTCGCCCGCCGATAACAATCCCACCTCCTTCAGCATCGACGCGTGCGCCAGGCTGCACCGAATATCGTAAGGCGCCAGCCGACGGTCGAAACTCACCGATTCGCTGAACTGCTCCATCAATGCGCTGGGCCCGCCCTCGAATCGGCCTCCCCAAGTCGCTTGTTTTCCTTTCGCCATCCACCGAATCTTTTCCCTTTTTTTCCCACCCGCAACGGAAAAGCCCCATTCCCACCCGCCCTTCCCGGCCTCCCTTCACCCTTGCCAGCGCCATCCGCTTCCTTAGGATAACGATATGAAAATTGCCGTTTATGGGATTGAAGCCCTCGGGCAAGTTCTTGGCTTTCGCTTTGCCGAAAACGGCCATACCGTCACCTTCTGTGAAGACCCGGTTGATTCGCCCGAATTCGAGCGCTTCATGGAGAAAGCCACCTGCTTCGGTGCGATTTCCGCCCCCCTTCCCCAGGCCGCTCTCGACAACCAGTACTTCATTATTACCACTCCCTTTTCACGGACCCTGAAAAGCGCCTCCCGCTTTCCCGATTTCGAGAAGCGCATCGTTATTGATTGTAGTGGGCCACTGAATACACCTGAAGGCGCAGATCCTCCACCCGCGGACTCCACCCTCCAGATCCGCGATGCCCTCAAGGGCGGACGCTTTGTCAAGGCGTTCAACTCCGTGGGCCCCGCCATCCTTTCCGACTCCGCCTACCCGGGAGAGGCACGTCCCCTCATGCTCCTCTGCGGGGACGACCCGAACGCGCTCGAGAAGGTCTCCATCCTCTGCGACGACCTCGGCTTCCAACCCGCCGTCGCCGGCGGCCTCGACCGGGCCCCGCAATTGGATGCCCTCGCGCGCCTTTGGGAATCTCTCGCCCGGCAGGAAAAGTGGGGTCCCGGGTTCGCCTGGGCCGGCCTCAAACGCTGATTCGTGAACCTCATCCTCCTCCCCGGCCCCGAATCACGGGTGGTCTTCGGCCCGGATTCCCGGGTCGGCCGCCACCTCTCCGAGATCCTCAAGCCCCAACCCGGACAGACCATCGACGTCGGCTGCCTCAACGGGCCGAGGGGTAAAGCCCTCGCCCACCCTGATTTGCCCACGGGATCCTGGGAATTGGAGATCACCTGGGGAGATGAACCGCCACCCTCCGAGCCCATCGACCTCCACGTCGGCCTCCCTCGCCCCCAGACCGCCCGCAAACTCCTCCAGGCCGCCCCCACCCTCGGCATCCGCGGCCTCTTCTTCTTCACCGCCGAGAAGGGCGAACCCTCCTACCGCCGCAGCAAGCTCTGGTCCACCGACGAATGGTCCCGCCACCTTTACGAAGGAGCCGAACAGGCCTTTACCACCCGCATTCCCATCGTCCAACACTCCGATTCACTCGCTGACGCCCTCGCCCACCTTGAGGACCACTCCTCCCATCCGACCCGCATTGCCCTCGATAATTACGAGGCGACCGGTCCCTATGCCGCCGCTCCTCCGTGGTCTCAACTCGCCCTCGCCCTCGGACCCGAACGTGGGTTCTCCAATCCCGAGCGGCAACTCCTCAAAGAGGCCGAATTTGTCCTCCGCTCCCTCGGCGAACGCGTCCTCCGCCTCGAAGTCGCCCTCCCCTTCGCCCTCGGAATGACCACAGCAAATAAAGCAAAAGCTGAAAACGAAACCGGATAAAACTTCGGATTTTGATTAGACTGCCCTCCTCCAAACGATAGGCGGCCAACCGCACCCCGTCGAGCGGGACAAAATACATTAAGCCTTGGGACTCGGGCGAATCGAAAACCAGAAACTCCGGAGAGGGCTCATCTACCGGATTTGACCCAAAGCTGGCAGGTGGGCCTGTTCACAGCAGAACATGCCCTAATTCGTCAAAACGATGTCTCCTACCATAAAGGAATGGTTGCCACATATGTAAATATACGTTCCCGGCTCATATCCCGCTGTATCCCATGTCATCGTAAAGGTTCCTGTCACCCCTTGCGTCGCCCCACTGATTCCCTGAAATAAATCAGACCCTTCGGTCGTTCGTAAAAACCAGGGGTGCTGCACTCCAACCTGCCCGGAAAAACTCAAGACATCGCCAACACGAGCAGAGATCGTTTGGAAACTCTCCTCGTCCCCCAAAGTAGCTTCACTTGGGTTGTCATTTCCCGTTAGAGTCCAGACAAAACCTGTTCCCTGCTGTGTAAAAGACAGTGTTTGAGGCCCCTCTATCGAGGGTTCATTCGCGCGGACCCTGACTGAATAGGATCCCGGTGCTAGATCCGTTAAAACGAGTAACGATTCCGTCGGGCCCATCGGAACAAGATCTGGATCCAGCGAAGTCCCTTTCAGTAAATCGAGATTTTCCGCATCCGCCCAGTTGTCGTTCGTTGCGATCACGCCCTGACCCACCTCAACGACGTCGATGACCGGGTCCGATATCTTATCTGCCGTGATCGAATCCGATATCGAGGTTGAACGCCCGCGAAAAACCACCGTCATCGGATCCGTTCCCCCAATGATGATACTCGAGTTGCTGATGTCTGCGAAAGCGGTTGTTCCCATAAAAGAGCGGGTCGAAATATTCAAAAGCTCGTTCGCTTCAATTTCATCTCCCTCCCGCAATGCAAAGGCCTCCGTGATTATCAGTCCCGTCTCTCCCTCGATCTTTGATTGCGCCCGAAGAGAGTAGGTTCCCGAACTTAAATTGGTCAGAATCAAAAGCGACTCCGTCGGGCCCATCGGGACTAGATCCGGGTCCAGGGAGGTCCCTTCTATCAAGTCGAGATTCTCCGCATCTGCCCAGTTGTCGTTCGTTGCGATCACGCCCTGACCCACCTCTACCACGTCGATGACCGGGTCCGATATCTTATCCGCCGTGATCGAATCCGATATCGAGGTCGAACGCCCGCGGAAAACCACCGTCATTGGATCCGTTCCGCTAAGGATGATACTCGAGTTGCTGATGCTCACAAAAGGTCCCGGCCCCAGCGTCGAACGCGTCGATAGGTTGAGCAACTCATTGTTGCCACCCCCGCTCTCTCCACGAACTGCGAACACCTCGGAAATTACCAATCCCTCAAGATTATTTTCCTGTCCCCAGAGACTGATAAGTGGGAAAAGGATAAGACTAAAGAAGGTGTGGATACGCCACTCATAATAACATTTCATAATTTGAAAAGGTGATACGGAAAACTGCCTCCTTCACAGTCCTTTTCAAGTTGGTTAGACAAACAGTGATTTTTTATCGTCGAGGTGTGTCCTGGACCGAATCCTAAGGTAGGCATCCTCGAAAACTACAAACGATTGGACACCAACCGGGCGAAAAGACGCACACAAGGCTTCCCCACCCCTTTTCCGCCTCCAAACACTTTCCGGCACTCCCATCCCGCCGCGTCCCCGTCCCATTCCGCAGGAGCTTCTGCCACGAAAAGCCCCTCTGCCGGAAACCCGCCCGCAGAAAGATATTCCATCACCCGTGGAAGCGCCTCCCGCGCATCCGCATAGGGCGGATCTGCGACCACGAGGTCCCAATTGCCTGGGTTCGCATCCCGGAGAAAAGCCAATACTTCCCGCCGGTGCATCCGCACCCGCCCTCCGCTCGACTCCCCGCCGAGCGCTTTGGAGACCCGCTTCATGTTGACCTCCAATGCCTTCTGCGCCAATCGGTCCGCTTCTACCCAGTCCACCTGTTCCGCCCCGCGGCTCCACGCCTCCAGTCCGTAGGCACCCGTCCCGGCAAAAAGATCCAACATCCGGCAACCTCGGACCCGTTCCCCGAGCGACGAAAATACCGCCTCCCGCATCCGGTCCGTAGCCGGCCGAACCGCTTTTCCCCTCGGTGTCGTAAGGGGAATTCCCCGAGCCTTACCCCCCGTTACCCGCATCGGTTCCCATCCCCACAATTTTTGAACTCTTTATTCAGAATCTCCCTCCAATGCTCTCCATCTATGGCGGTCATCGTTTCAGTCATGGTCGTAGTTCGTTTAGATCAGATCGCCTCAGAAACCTGGGACGGTTTTTTTTCAAAAGTTTTGAACGTCTGAAGAAGGGTTTCGTCTCAACCTTCGAAGCATTGGGACAATCTTCATTTCAGTCTAGTTTGTAGTTTGTTAAGTTGTTGAGTTGCCGCCCCGGGAAACCGGGGCGGTTTTTTGTTGGGTATTCGTTTGGAAACGCTGCACAATTTTTGCCATGCCTCGCCTCAGTGCCTTTCTCGATCCCGGTGCCCGCCAGGAGGAAGCTTTTCTCCTCCTCTCCGAGCGAGAAAGCCACCACCTCGTCCGAGTGCTCCGGGCCCGTTCCGGCGACGAACTCCTCGCCTTGGACGGCCGGGGAACCGTTTTCTCCGCAGTCCTTGAACGTGCGGATTCCCGGCAGGCCCGCCTCCGGATCCTCCACCGAACCTCCGTTCCCCGTCCGGATCCCCCCGTCCACCTCGTTTTCGGTCTTCCAAAAACCAAGGCCCTTGAAGCTATCCTCAAAGGCGCGGTCGAACTCGGCTGCAAGTCCATACAACCCCTCATACCCCATCACGTCGAAGGCCGTCCCGAGGATAAAAAGGCAAAATGGACCCAGCTCCTGCGCGAAGCCGCTAAACAGTCCCGAAACCCCTGGCTCCCCGAACTCCAGCCTCTGTGCCCGCTCGAGGCCTTCTGCAATCAACCCGTGCCCGATCCCTCCCTGCGCATCGTCGCCAGCCTCGAAAAAAACGCCCGCCCCATCGCCGACGTCTTACAAAAAACCGACCTCCCCTCCTCCATCCCGGTCTGGCTCGCCATCGGCCCCGAAGGCGATTTCTCCCCCGCCGAGTATGCCGCCTTCCACCATGCCGGCTTCACCCCCGTCTCCCTCGGACAACAGATCCTCCGTTCCGAAACCGCCGCCCTCGCTACCCTCGCCATCACCAGAGCCCTCCGTTAACATGCTCGCAGCGGTAATGACAACCCTGGCAAGAGCCCTTAAGGGGTCAGCCCACGCATTTTAACATTTCAAATTTTACCCGTCAGCTACCTCGGCCATCTCGGCTCGACCGGTGGGAACCAACTTGGCTGCTGACGGACTTCGGCGTGCCTCTGTTCGGTAGGGTTGCCAACCACCGGTTTGGAGTCAGACAACGTTCGATTAATTGTCGGGCCAAGGCCACTTGCCAGTCATTGCCTTCGCGTGCGCTCATCCGTTCCGCTTTCGATATCTCTAAAACCTCGCGACTTTGCTTCAAGCCCCGCACCCACAGCGGCTCGCGGAATTCTTCGGCCTTCGTCTCGAACAACTCAAAATACCCATCCTTTTTGTGATCAGCGTAAACAGCCTGCCGAAATTCCACACCACCTTGAACCCAGCCCCAGCGCACCGTTTCGACGGATACCACAATTGGTGAAAGTTGGATTCAGAAGTCTTCTGCAGCTCTATTGCCGCCACCAGGGGAGACTCCAGCAAATATTTCCATAACAAATCAGTCCTGACTTCAGTGGCAGCTCGTCGATGATACTCAAGTAAAAGCCTCTCCAATGAAATCGAAAGGCTCTCTGAAGGGGAAATTAAGGTTGGCACTTGCGGAATATTTTGCACGCCATAGGCTCTTTTAAGTTGGAATCGATTTCATTACCTAAACGTAACGCCCCAAATTCCTATGAAAAAAAAGTCTCTGCATGCCATACTCCTTTATCTACTAATTAGCATTCTGCTTCCGGGCATGGCACTGACCGGCATGGCAGGCGAACACCCTACCTCGGAACACCCGTCCTCTAATCCCAAAAAGAACGAGCATCCCCGTGCGGACGCCTCCAAGTCTGAGCATCCGAAATCGAATGTCCACGACCAAGCAGATATCCTGGGCGTTCTTTTTTACGCCGATTGGTGCGGCTCCTGCAAAACCCTGGATCCTAAATTGGAAGCCACAAAATCAGTTTTTAAAAATAAAGGCATCCATTTTACCCGGTTGGATTTGACCAATGACTTGACAAAAACTCAAGCCGCAGAACAGGCCGAAGCACTCGGGATTCAGCAAATTTACCAAATCTATCAAAATCGCACAGGATTTATGCTTCTGGTCGATAATCACGATCAACAAATCTTGGAAACTCTAACCGCCAATATGACAAAAGACCAGTTGCGAGGTGCCATGCAGGCCGCCTTGAGCAAGGCTGGAAAGGGGACACCCCGCCCTTCCGAGCACCCAGGTAAAAAATCGGAGCATCCTTCGAAAAAGTCAGAACACCCCAGTAAAAAATCGGAGCATCCCTCCCGTTCGGAGCACCCGCACAAATAAGCGGAATCAAAATTTCCATTTCTGGTTTGCAAAAAATTTCTGATATCTGAAATCAACTATGAAAGGTTTTCCTCACACGGGGCTGTGGGTTACCATTATGTCCCTAATTGGTTTTTTCGCGCTGTCCGTTCATGCTGCGGCAAAAGGAGAATCCATCACCATCCAACACATAGCCAATGGGATTCGGGCACATGTTGCGGACAATGCCGCCAAACATGATGGTTATTATCAAATTCGTCACGAAGGTAACATTCTCAACCTTGAATTGATTCGGATACACATGGAGTATCTATCCAATTTGGGAGACGGCGTGCAGTTCGCCTGCGTTGATCTTGTGGATAAAGACGGGACCGTTTATGATGTAGACTTCTTTCTGGCAGGCACCGAACCAGGCAATTTGCGGGTTACGGAGGAAACGGTTCACAAACTCGACGGTAAGCCATTTTATACTTGGGAACAGGCAGACAACGGGATCTGGCGTCGAGTAGAATTGGAACATGCCGGCGATGAGCTTTTTGGGGTGAGACATGGGGTAGACGCCTTTCGCTTTTCTTATCGATTTAAAATACCCTCTCTTTCGGAACCAGGACGGCTTTGGGTGCCGTTCGCTCAATCTGACTCTTTTCAGGAAGTAAGAGTGGAACGAATCGAAACACCCACGGCTTGGAAGTTGGTGAAAGAAAACCGCTATGCAAATACGGCGCTTTATCTAGAGCCCAAACCCGAGCATTCCGGGCAAACGGTGGAGATTATCTACATGGTGGAGCGTTCGGAGACGGGTCCCTATGAAACGCACCCCTCCGAAGAACCAAAGCATTTTCTGCAGCCCGAAAGCATGGTGCCTTTAAACGAAACTTTCAGGCAGATCGCTTCCCGGGTGCTGGCTCAATCAGGAGCAACCAACAATTTGATGCGCGCTCGCGAACTCTACAACCACACCATTGACGAGCTGCGCTATGCTCGCCATGGCGAAGGTTGGGGCGTGGGAGATGCCGTCTATGCCTGCAACGTGAAAAGCGGAAATTGTTCTGACTTTCACTCCTATTTTATAGCGCTGGCCCGCGCGGCCGATATTCCCGCACGATTCATTATAGGTGCAGCTATTCCCTCGGCTCGCGATGAAGGGGGTATTATGGGTTATCACTGCTGGGCTGAGTTCTACGCCGATGGCCGTTGGTGGCCGGTAGATATTAGCGAAGGAAATAAATATCGACAGTTGGCAGATTACTATTTCGGCAAAAACCCCGCTAATCGATTAGAGATTAGCCGGGGACGGGATTTGGAATTTCAGCCCAACCCATCCGACGGACCCATGAATTTTTTGGTCTATCCCATCCTCGAATCCGGCGGCACCGTGACCACCCATCCCCCGGTTTTTGAGTTTGAACGTTTAGAGGCACTTCCCACCACCAAAACGACTTGGAATACTGACCATCGACAACCTTGAAATCAAGATCCTCAAATAATCAATTCCTACAAGGTTCTAAGGGTTTTTAAAGATCTGAGCTTGGAATTCTCCTGTATTCCTCAGCGTCTTCTGCCAACTTTTTCTCTTTTTAAAATATAAAAGGGTCCGTTTCTGGCAACCGCGCCAGTCTTCCGAGGTAATTGCCGCAACTTCTTGCACAGATGGCTTCACTAAGACTTTTCAAAAAGCTTTCGGGAGCACTTTCACTGTCGAAAATGCCACTTCGATTGCTCCCAAAATTGTTGACGTATTGATACGCCTTGGGAGTCTCAATCCGCGCTTTCCACGCCAACGTCTTTTTCCTGACATTTCTCCACAACAGTGTCACCTTGTCTTGTGAATTTGCGTGGACTGCCCCTTTTTGCGATGCGATTTTATCGGGACCTGCGGAGTTTCAGCTTCTTGATCGCTTGATTCATGCGCTCACCAGTTGAGTGAATGTGTTTACAGGAGGCGAGCATCGCCGAAGCTAGGTGGATCCCATCCAATGAGCGCAGGAAGATTGGAGCTTGTGAATCAGCATAACAAAGATTCGCGAGTTCGCGGGCTTTTTTGAAAACATCATCGCCCCAAGGCAACAAACAAACGCGTTTTGCCTCAAGATCGCTTTCGAAGTAAGAGAAAAGCGTGTCCGGCGAGTGCCCTTAGGTTTCACCTCGGCGCGCCTTCTGCTGAAAAGCAAAGTATAGCTCCGTCACTGTCAGCCTGGAAGTAACAGGTGGAGTGTCGGCCTTGGCCAAGAGTGTGAGAAAATCCCGGGAGTCTTCTTCCAGAGAATACAGCTTTAGCAGGCAAGAAGTGTCCCAATAATCTGCCATCGCGTCTTAACGTCGGCCACGAAGATCGTCGATTATTTCCCGGGACGAAGACGCGGGCGCGGGCTTGGCTCCCAACATGCGTCCCCTCAGCTCATCCGCCCACAACTTCATGTCAGGAGGCGGGGTATCCTGATGGAGAGGGAGGATGCGAGCCTCAAGTTTTCCACGAACTGTAATCAAAACCTCCTCTCCATTGCGGGCCTTAGCGAGAAGTTCGCTCAACCGCGCTTTGGATTCCCTTACGCTAACAATCATGTAGTCACAGTAGTCCAATTGTTGGGGCTATCAAACCGATTTCTTTCCGGATTATACTCGCCGCATGTCTCTACGGCGGCTGCCGGTTGCTGGCCAACTTGCTCAGAGCGCGTTTCGCGGGCTGCCCGACCCTTGGGCGTTTTCGACCACACTCGCTGCTTCCTCTCCGGCCTCCCGCTTACTCCAGGCCGCGATACTTACCTCCCAAACTCAAAAAGATGGTGACCGCATCGTCTTACGCGCCGCTATCGTGTAAAGATCCACTCGTTTTGACCCGAGCGCTCGCGATCGAAACGGTAGCCCTCCGCCGAAAAACGACGCGCCGAAGCCGGGGTGAATACTCCTTCTTTTAAGAGATGGGAGGCGAGAGCGCCGCGGGCCCGCTTCGTGTAAAGGGTCACCATCTTCAGCTTGCCTTCCTTTTTCTCGTAAAATTTGGGGGTAATCACGGGAACCCCCAGCGATTTGAAATCGATCATCGCAGTAAATTCCTTCGAGGCAAGGTCCACGATCGCGCGCTCAGAATCGGGGAGGGTCTCCAAGTCATCTCTCAGGGAATCGGTGATTTTCGCTTTCCAGAAAGCCGACAGGGAAGCGGCCTCATCGGTTGGGGCCCAACCGTAACCCGGCTCGAGGCGGTAGGGCTGGATCCGGTCCAGCGGCCGGAGGATTCCGTAAAGCCCGCTGAGGATCCGGAGGTGGTCCTGGGCCGTCTCAAAGGTGAAGAGATCAAAGGTCCGCGCTTCCAATCCGTCATAAACATCACCGGTAAAGGCCAGGGAAGCTGCCTGCGTCTGGCGGGAACCGGGTCGGTTGGAAAAGGCCTCGATCCGCGCGCGGGTCTGGACCGCCAGCTTCTCGCTGATTTTCATCATTGCACGGGTTTCCTCAAGACTCAGACCCTTCAGGTGCTCGTTCAGGAGTTGGGCCTCCTTGCGAAAGGGTGGCTGGCTCAGGGGAGGGGTTTCCAGTCCCGCAACCGGCTCAAAATCCATGCTCTTCGAACTAACCAACAGAAGGATCATCGAAGTGCCTTCCAGATTTTTAGACAATTCTCCACCAAGTCGGGCAGCTCCGCCAGAGGGATCTGGTTCGGACCGTCGGAGAGGGCGCGATCCGGATCAGGATGCGTCTCGATGAAAAGGCCGTCCGCGCCCGCCGCGATTCCCGCTCGCGCCAGGGTGGGAACCATCGTCCGGTTTCCTGAGGTAACCCCTCCACCCGCCCCCGGCGATTGCACCGCATGGGTCGCATCCAGGATCACCGCGTGGTTCCAGCGGCCCATTTCAGGAATATTGCGCATGTCCACGACCAGATTCTGGTAGCCAAAAGTCGTCCCCCGCTCTGTCAGCCAGATCTCTTCCGCCCCGGAGCCCTCCAGCTTGCCGACCACGTATTCCATTTCTGCCGGGCTCAGGAATTGCCCCTTCTTTACATTGACGACTCGCCCGGTTTGCGCTGCCGCCGCCAGCAGGTCCGTCTGCCGACAGAGGAAAGCCGGGATCTGGAGCACGTCGCAAACCTGTCCGGCAGGGGCGGCCTGGTCGGGTAGATGAATATCCGTCAACACCGGCAGGCCGGTTTCCTTCTTTACCTGCTCAAGCAGCTCCATGCCCGCCTCTAGTCCTGGCCCACGCGGACTTTCCAATGAGGTTCGGTTCGCCTTGTCGAAGGAGCCTTTGAACATGATCTGCAGCTCCGGGTAGCGCCTCCCCAGCGCGGTTAGTCTGTCGGCGACTTCCCGGCAGAGTGCCTCCGACTCCAGCATGCAGGGGCCTGCAATGAGGAGCAACTTGGATGTGTCTCGCAACATTTTCGGTGCCCTCAACCCTCGTTGGGAGAGGTTTCCGCTACCGGGGTCTTCCCATCAGTTTGGCTTGTTTTCCGCTTCAGCGCCGCACCGATGAAATCGCGGAAAAGCGGATGCGGCTTCATTGGCTTCGATTTAAACTCGGGATGGTATTGCACCCCGACAAACCACGGATGCACCTCATGCGGCAGCTCGATGATTTCTACAAGATCACGGTCCGGGTTGATCCCCGAGATAACCAGCCCCTTTTCCTCCAATGTCGACCGGTAATCATTGTTAAATTCGTATCGGTGCCGGTGACGCTCGGATATCCGGTCCTCCCCATAGGCGGCGTGGGCCAGCGAACCCGAACGCAACAGGCAGGGACACGCCCCCAGCCGCATCGTCGCCCCGAGGTCCTGAATGTGCCGCTGGTCGTGCATGATGTCGATCACCGGGTGCGGGCTCTCCTCGTCAAACTCCGTCGAGGAGGCCCCGACCAGTTCGGCCACGTTTCGCGAGAATTCGATTACCGCAATCTGCATGCCCAGGCAAAGCCCAAGGTAGGGGATGCCCCGCACACGCGCGGTCAGCGCTGCGAGGATTTTTCCCTCCGTTCCACGATTGCCAAATCCACCCGGGACGAGGATGCCGTCCAGACCCTCCAATATGTCAGCACCTTTTTCCTCCAGTTCCTCGCTGTCAATTCGCACGAGGTCGATACCCGCGTCATTCGCAATCCCCCCATGCGTCAGCGATTCGAAGACGCTTTTATAGGAATCCTGAAGCTCAATATACTTACCCACCACCCCGATCCGAACCTCGTGCTTTGGATGAATCAGGCGCTCCACCACGGCCTCCCAAGCATCCAGTGGCGCCTCCGGCAGCTCCTGATTCAAGGCCTCTACCACCAACTGGTCCAGGTTTTGCCGTCCAAGGCTAATCGGCACCTCGTAGATCGTATGCTCCACATCCAGCTCTTCGATTACCGCCCGCTGCGGAACATTACAAAATAGGCTTAGCTTTTGCCGCATTTCTTCCGACATCGGGTGTTCGGTCCGGCAGACGAGGATGTCCGGCTGGATCCCGATTTCCCGTAAACGCGCCACGCTCTGCTGGCTCGGCTTCGTTTTCAGCTCTTGTGCTGCCTTCAGGTAGGGCAGAAGGGTGACGTGGAGGAAAAGAACCTCGTCCCGCTCGTGTTCCAGGGCAAACTGGCGCATCGCCTCAAGGAAGGGCAGACCCTCGATGTCGCCGATCGTCCCGCCGATCTCCGTGATCAAGATGTCGACATCCTCTTTCCCATTCAAGTCCCCTCCAGTGTGGCCACCGGATAGAATCCGACTCTTAATCTCGTTCGTGACGTGAGGAATCACCTGAACTGTCGCACCGAGGTAATCGCCACGGCGCTCGCGCTTGATCACGCTCTCGTAGATCTGCCCCGAGGTCAGGCTGTTTTTTCGCGTCAACTCGCCGGAGGTAAATCGCTCATAATGACCGAGATCGAGGTCGGTTTCCGCGCCGTCGTCCAGGACATACACCTCCCCATGTTGAAAGGGGCTCATCGTTCCGGGATCAACGTTCAGGTAGGGATCAAATTTCTGGAGCCGGACCCGTAACCCCCGAAGCTCCAGGAGGGCTCCGAGCGAGGCCGCGGTCAACCCCTTCCCCAGTGATGACACTACGCCGCCCGTAACAAAAATATATTTCATACCGCTTTTCGTCCTGTTAAAAAATTATAGCATCGCTCAGCCTCAAAAATTGGTTCCTACGCTGCTCAACCCTCCGGGAAAAAACAAGGTTTTCTCCTCTTTCAAACCAAAATCTGCTCCCCCAACTTCATTCCTATCCTGCCTTTCGGCTTGATGAAATCCCCTTGCACGGGGATAACGATCCCTTACTTATTTTTCGTCTTCGTCTTATAAATCCTCGGGTAATGCAGCCTGATTTGAATAAAAATCTTAGCACCCTAAATTAAATATTGTTTTTAAATGGCTACAAAAACCGTAGATCTTCTGAGTTCGCTCTCCAAAAAATACCTGATGGCTCTGTCCGGTCTAGTCCTTGTTGGCTTCGTCCTCGGGCACATGCTCGGAAATCTTCAGGTATATCCGCTTTTCGGTGGCGAGGAAGGCTTCAATGCTTATGCTTATAAATTACAGCATTTGCCCTACAACATTCTTTGGGTCATCCGAGGATTTCTTCTTGCCTGCCTCCTCGTCCATGTCTGGGTCGCCATCCTCCTCGTCCTCGAAAACCGTCGAGCCCGCCCCGAAAACTACCGAGCCCAAGACTACGTTCAGGCCGGTTATGCCGTCCGAACGATGCGGTGGACCGGCCCCATCCTTCTCGCCTTTATTGTCTATCACCTTCTCCATTTCACCATCCGAGTCGGCCCTGGTGCAAAGTATGGCGACTCTGAACTTCACCCCGATGTTTCCCTGCTAAAGAATGGCCGCAAAATTGTAGATTTTATTGAGCCGGCGAGCGGGGAAGTCGTTTATAAAATGACCCACGACGCCTACGGCATGATTCTGTCCGGGTTTTCGAATTGGCCGATATCCCTTTTTTATATTATTTCAATGGGTCTACTCTGTCTGCACCTAACGCACGGGGTCAGCTCGATGTTTCAATCCCTTGGCCTGCGCAACAAACAGTGGAAGGTTCGATTGGATCGGTTCGCCCTAGCTTATGGTTGGATCGTTTTCCTCGGCTTCATTTCCATTCCGATTGCCGTCCTCACTAACGTCATCTCCTAACTCCCGACAAAGTATGAAGCTTGATCCTAAAGTCCCCAGCGGACCCATTTCCGAAAAGTGGACGAACCACAAATTCAGCATCAAGCTGGTAAACCCGGCGAACAAGCGGAGGTATAACGTCATTGTTGTGGGCAGCGGTCTGGCTGGTGGTGCCGCCGCCGCTTCCCTCGGCGAACTCGGCTATAACGTGAAATGCTTCTGCTATCAGGACAGCCCGCGTCGAGCCCACTCCATCGCTGCTCAAGGAGGCATTAACGCCGCTAAGAACTACCAGAATGACGGCGATTCCATCTATCGCCTTTTCTACGACACCGTGAAAGGCGGCGACTTTCGGTCCCGCGAAGCTAACGTCCACCGTCTGGCCGAGGTCTCCGTCAATATCATCGACCAGTGCGTCGCACAAGGCGTCCCCTTCGCACGGGAATATGGGGGCACTTTGGACAATCGGTCCTTCGGGGGTGCCCAAGTCTCCCGGACGTTCTACGCCCGGGGCCAAACGGGTCAACAACTGCTTCTCGGGGCCTACAGCGCCCTCTCCCGCCAAATTGCCGCCGGCCAAGTCCAGATGTACAATCGACACGAAATGCTCGACGTCGTCGTCGAGGACGGACGCGCAGTCGGGATTGTCACCCGAAACCTCGCCACTGGAGCCCTCGAATCCTGGGCGGCCGATGCTGTCCTCCTCGCCACCGGGGGTTACAGCAATGTCTATTTCCTTTCCACTAACGCCCAAGGTTGCAACGTCACCGCCGCCTACCGAGCCCACAAAAAGGGTGCTGGGTTTGCCAACCCATGCTACACACAGATTCATCCTACTTGTATCCCCGTCCATGGCGATGACCAGTCCAAGCTGACCCTGATGTCGGAGTCTCTCCGCAATGACGGGCGGGTCTGGGTCCCCAAAAAGGCTGAGGACGTTGGCAAAGAACCCCACGAGATTCCCGAAGCGGACCGCGATTACTACCTCGAAAGGAAATACCCGTCATTCGGGAACCTCGCCCCCCGCGATATCTCCAGCCGTTCCGCCAAGGAAGCCTGCGACGACGGCCGCGGGGTCGGACCAACGGTTGGCGGCCAACGTAATGGCGTCTACCTTGATTTCCGCGACGCCATCAATCGGCTCGGCAAGGAAAAAATCGCCGAGCGATACGGAAACCTTTTTGATATGTACGAGCGAATCACCGCCGAAAATGCCTACGAGCGTCCGATGCGGATTTACCCGGCCCTTCACTACACGATGGGCGGACTCTGGGTCGACTACAACCTGGAGACAAATATTCCCGGCCTTTTTGCTCTCGGCGAAAGTAATTTCTCCGACCATGGTGCCAATCGCCTTGGTGCATCCGCCCTCATGCAGGGCCTAGCCGACGGCTATTTTGTTATTCCTTACACCCTCGGCAACTACCTTGCCAATATTCCTCTCTCCGAGGCCGGATACTCCAACAACGCGTCACCGGCATTTGTCCAGGCCGAATCCGAAATCAAGGATCGCATCAACAAACTGCTTTCCATCAAGGGAAAGCGGACCGCCCGCTCTTTCCATAAAGAACTCGGGGCCATTATGTGGGAATTCGCGGGAATGGCTCGGAACGCCAAGGGTCTCAAGAAGGCTGTGGAAAAACTCCCTCAGCTCCGGCAGGAATTCTGGGAAAATGTGTTTATCCCCGGATCTGGCGACGGTCTCAACATCGAGCTGGAACGAGCCGGCAGGGTCGCAGACTTCATCGAATTCGGCGAACTGCTCTGTCGCGACGCCCTCGACCGCGACGAATCCTGCGGCGGACATTTCCGTGAAGAACACCAGACCGAAGATGGCGAAGCCGTTCGCGACGACGAAACCTTCTGCAACGTCTCAGTGTGGGAACACAAGGGAATCGACGAGCCTCCAGTCAAACATGTCGAGGACTTGGAGTTCGAGAATGTCAAACTTACCGTCCGCTCCTACAAATAATCACCTCCCTTTTCAACACCCATTGGTCATGAACGTAAACCTTAGAGTTTGGAAACAGCCCTCGAAAGATGCTGAGGGCAAAATTGAAAACCACCGTCTGGAATCCGTGTCCAAGGATTCCTCTTTCCTCGAAATGCTCGACCAGCTGAATGAGCAGCTTTTGGAGCAGGGCGAAGAACCGGTCGCCTTTGACCATGATTGTCGGGAGGGAATCTGCGGCATGTGCTCGCTGACCATCAACGGCATCCCCCATGGCCCCGAGCGCGCCACCACCGCCTGCCAACTTCACATGCGCCACTTCAAGGATGAGGACACCATCACCATCGAACCCTGGAGGGCCAAACCCTTCCCTGTCATTAAAGACCTGGTCGTCGATCGCTCCAGCTTCGATACGATCATTCAAGCTGGCGGCTACATCTCCGTGAACACCGGAGCCCCGCCCGATGCCAACGCCTTGCCTATCCCGAAGGAGGACGCCGACTATGCCATGGATGCTGCCGCCTGTATCGGCTGTGGGGCGTGTGTCGCAGCCTGCCCTAATGCCTCCGCCATGCTCTTTACCTCCGCTAAGGCCGCCCATCTGAATACCCTCCCCCAGGGAAAGCCGGAGAAGGATGAGCGCGTCCTCAAAATGGTTCACGCCATGGATGAGGCAGGCTTCGGCAACTGCTCCAACTACGGCGAATGCGAAGCCGTCTGTCCCAAGGAAATTTCCCTCGACATGATCGCCAACCTCAACCGCGATTACGCTGTCGCCTCGATACGGAATCTTTTTTCCAAAGCTGTTTAAAGGGACCTTCTTTCCGTGACCAATCATTTCCTGACGGAAACCCTTTCAATTCAATATCTCCCAGCAATACCCCAGACAAAACCTGCTCTCCGGCGGGTTTTTCTTTCTTCAGGCGTTTCATGTGACGTTTGGGGCGGGTTTTTCCTTTAGGGGTTGAATTCCCTCCTCTCCTCTCTTCGTGTAGAGCTTATGACGTTCTCCTCCTATCCTTCCGATCGGATCTTTCTCCTTCTCTCCGGCGTGTTTCTGCTTTTGCAACCGGCCACGGGCGAGGAAAAGAAAGTTCCGGAGGTTCTCGATGCTATGGAGGTCGTGGGAACCCGGACCGAGCGTTCTCTCGAATGGGCAAGCCCCTCCATATCCGTTTTTTCCCAAGAGGTGATCCGGCAACGCCAATGGGACAACCTCAGTGAGGCGCTTACCGCCATGCCCGGGGTGGCGCTCGCTTCCTCCGGACAGAAAGGCTCAACCACCTCCCTTTTCACCCGCGGGACGAACAGCGATCACACCTCCGTCTTGCTCAACGGCCGACGTTTGAATCCCGGCTTCAGCGGATTTTATTCACTCGGGCAGATTCCGCTCAACGGGGTCACCCAGATCGAGGTCCACCGGGGAGCCACTTCCACCTTGTGGGGAACCGAGGGCCTCGGCGGCACCATTAATCTTCGTACTGATGGCTTGGAAAACCAACCTGCCAGCTTTGCTTCCGTGGAGCTCGGGTCCCTCGACACCCTGAACGCGGGCCTCAGCCAAACTTTCACCCATCCCTCTCTGCGCGGAAATGTTTCCCTCTCCCGCCAAGCGACCGACAACGATCTTCCCAACCATCAGCTCGAGCAATTAAGCGGCCAGGCCTACTTCCAGGGAAACCCTTTCGACTCCCTCTCCGCCGAACTTCAGCTTTACGGCTACCAATCCCGAATCGGCCTTCCCGGCAACCGAAAATCACCCGGCTATCCGCAACTTCAGGACTATCAGGAGGATACCCTTTGGATGGTCTCACCCGGACTCACCTGGTCACCGTCCGACACAAACTCCATTCGCGCCTTCTTCTCCGGGAGCGAAAATAACCTCGAAGGCTACACTACCGGTTTCTTCGGCGTTACCTGGAACGATTTCCGAACCCAATCCAGCCAAGTCGATCTCCAATGGGATGCCTCCCTCACACCTGAACTCCTCCTCACCTCCGGAGCGACCTACCTCAACCTCGACTTTTTCCAAGTTGACCTCAATCAGCCCCCCGACGCCGAACCTCTCACGGACAACAATTGGAACAGCCTCAGCCTTTTCACGCAATTGCAGTGGAGTCCCCACCCCAACCTTTCCCTATCGGCAGGGTTCCGCTACGACGACTATTCCGATTTCGACAGCCCGGTCACCGGAAAGGGCGAGATCGCCTACCGCCCCAACAAGGGCCCCCTCACCCTCTTCGGGAAGATCGCCAACGCTTATTCCATTCCACAGGCTTTCGATGTTTTCGGGACCTTCGGTAACCCCGACCTCAACGCCGAGGAAATGGACTCCTACGAGGCGGGCCTTCGCTTTATTCCTGAAACCGGAAACTGGAGCCTCTCCTTCCTCGCCTTCCAGAACGATCTCAACAATCTTATCGTCTTCACCCCTTCCTTTGCCACCGACAATGTCGGGAAAGCCCGCACTCGCGGGTTTGAGTCCGCCTTCACCTTCGTTCCCAACGAGAACCTTCGCACCTGGATCCAATATACGCACCTCGAGGCGGACAATCTCGATGACGATACCCGGCTCGCCCGCCGCCCGGCCCATACCCTTCAAGCCGGCTTCGAGGCCCTCCTCAACCCCCGCCTTCAGGTCGCCTCGGAAGTTCTTTTCGTCGCCGACCGCGAGGATATCGACGGGGCCACCTTTCTCACCGTGGACATGCCCGATTACCTCCTTGCCCGCCTCACCGCCCGTTACTCCTTCGAATCTTCCCCCCTCGCTCTGACCGCCCGAATCGAAAACCTCTTCGATGAGTCCTATGATTCCGTCGATGGCTACGCCGGACCACCATTCGCCGCCTACTTCGGAGCCGAGTTTTCCTGGTAATTCGGTCGTAGCGACAACTTCTGGCCCCCCAAAAACAGGGGCGGGTTCGTCGCCCATCCGCCGACCAATGTCTCTAGCGGGATTGAAACAGAGACGGAATCGCCCTCGAAGCGAAGGCTGGCAAGCCAAACCGGAGTCCCGCAAGGGCGAAGGCTGGCAAGCCAAGCCGTAGTCCCGCAAGGGCGAAGGCTGGCAAGCCAAGCCGTAGTCCCGCAAGGGCGAAGGCTGGTGCGGGTAGACGGAATCGAACCGACGTCATCAGCTTGGAAGGCTGAGGTTTTACCCCTAAACTATACCCGCGGCTAAAAAACTACACCAACCCTTTCCGCCGCCACCGTCAAGGCTCCTTTGTCCCGCCCCCCCGATCACCCGGGGTTCGCGCCCCCAATCGGGGTCGCTTCACCGACCGCGTTTTCGCCCCCCTAAAGCTTTGACAGGGGGAGCCGCCCGCTTAATCTTGGTTTCACTATGGCATTAATGACCCAGACCGCCGGCTCCGCTGCCTCCAAAGGCGGAAAAAAGAAAGTGTCCTTCATGGAATCCCAGCGCCTGGCAAAACTCAAGGCACTGGAGAAACAGGCCAAGAAAAAGTCTATCAAGCTCGGAGACCTCGCCGTCTTCACCCAGCAGCTCGCCTCCATGCTGGAAGCCGGCCTTCCCCTCGTCAGCGCTCTAGAGGCCCTTCAAGACCAGAGTGAAAGCCCCGTCTTCCAGATTATCATCCGGGAAGTTCGAAACGACGTCGCAAGCGGAACGGCCTTTTCCGAGGCCTGCGCCAAGTTCCCCAAAGCCTTCCCTAATATCTTCGTCTCGATGGCCGAAGCTGGCGAAGCCTCTGGTGGCCTTGCCGAGATCCTCATGAATACCGCACAGTATTTCGAGGACTCCGTAAAGCTCCAGAAACAAGTGAAGGGCGCAATGACCTACCCCGTGGCCGTCATCGGGCTGGCCGTCATCCTCGTGAACGTCCTCCTCATTTTTGTTATTCCGGTCTTTGCCGAAATGTTTGCCGATTTCGGGGCCAAACTCCCCGCTCCCACCCAGTTCCTTATCGATCTCAGCAACTTTCTTAAGAGTTACATCATTTTCCTCATCGTCGGCATCGTCGGACTCTTTTTCGGGATTAAGAAAATTACCGCTACCCCCAAGGGTCGTCGCGCCAAAGATGTCCTCCTCCTGAAAATTCCCGTCCTCGGCGAACTCATCCGGAAAATCAACCTCTCCCGTTTTTGCCGCACCTACGCGATTCTTTTGCGGGCGGGAGTTCCCATCCTCCGGACTCTCGAGATCGTGAATCGCGCTGCTGGCAGCACCTATATCGAAGATGCCTGTAAGGAAATTTCCCGGCACATCTCCCAGGGTGGTCAGGTCTCCGAAGTTCTCGCCGAGAACTCCTATTTCCCCCCCATGGTCAAGCACATGGCCAAGGCCGGCGAGCAGACCGGTAATGTCGATGGCATGATGACCAAGATCTCCGACTTCTACGATACTGAGATCGAAACCCTTGTCGGCGCCCTCACCTCACTCATGGAGCCCCTCCTCATCTGCTTCCTCGGGGTTGTCATCGGGGGGATCGTCATGGCGATGTTCCTGCCAATTTTCCAACTCTCCCAAGTCGCCTCCAACTTCTGAGGCCGCGAGGAATCCTCTTCCTGGCACGCCTTCGGGCGTGCCTTTTTTTTGAGTGGCCATTGACCTCCTGCTTCACCGACATCCCCCTTGCCACACCCTCCATTCCCTGCTCATCATTTTAAAATTTGTGAAAAGCCATCCGCACCCCCAACGACTGATTCATGCCCAAACGTACAGATATTGAAATCATCCTTATCATCGGCTCCGGGCCGATTGTCATCGGGCAGGCTTGTGAATTTGATTACTCTGGCACCCAAGCCTGCAAGGCTCTGAAAGAAGAGGGCTACCGCGTCATTCTGGTCAATTCAAATCCCGCGACGATCATGACCGACCCCGAGTTTGCCGATGTAACCTACATCGAGCCGCTCGTCCCCGAGACCATCGAGAAGATTATTGAAAAGGAAAAACCGGATGCCCTCCTCCCCACCCTCGGTGGCCAGACCGGGCTGAATCTTGCCATGAAACTCGACGACCTCGGCATCCTTGAACGCCACAGCATTGAATTGATCGGAGCCAAGCGCGAAGCCATCGAAAAGGGAGAGGACCGCGAAAAATTCAAGGA
This sequence comes from uncultured Opitutales bacterium, assembly GCA_964417945.1. Classification (GTDB taxonomy): domain Bacteria; phylum Verrucomicrobiota; class Verrucomicrobiia; order Opitutales; family JABSRG01; genus CAYQKH01. The sequence goes on along the minus strand of CAYQKH010000026.1, from coordinate 1,255 downwards.
CGCCATGGTCAAGATCGGCCTCGATGTCGCCCGCTCCGCTATTGTTCATTCCATGCCCGAAGCAATGGACGCCCTCGAGGAAATCGGCGATTTCCCGCTCATCCTTCGCCCCAGTTACACCCTCGGCGGCAGCGGCGGAGGCATCGCTTATAATCGTGAGGAATACGAGCAAATGGTTCAACGCGGCCTCGATATCTCACCCGTTAAAGAAATCCTTGTCGAAGAATACCTCCAGGGATGGAAGGAGTTTGAAATGGAGGTCATGCGCGACCACAAGGACCAGTGCGTTGTCATCTGCTCCATCGAAAACCTCGATCCCATGGGCGTTCACACCGGCGACTCCATCACCATCGCCCCCGCCATGACCCTCACCGACAAGGAATACCAGCTCATGCGCGATGCCTCTTTCGCCTGTATCCGCGAGGTCGGAGTGGAGACCGGAGGTTCCAACATTCAGTTCGCCGTCGACCCCAAGACCGGGCGCATGGTCGTCATCGAGATGAACCCCAGGGTCAGCCGCTCCTCCGCACTCGCCTCCAAGGCGACCGGATTCCCGATCGCCAAGATCGCCGCCAAGCTGGCCGTCGGCTATACCCTCGACGAACTGCGCAACGATATCACCCGCGAGACCCCCGCCAGTTTCGAACCTACGATTGATTACGTCGTCACCAAGATCCCCCGTTTCACCTTTGAGAAATTTCCCGGCGCCGACGAAACCCTCACCTCTTCCATGAAGGCCGTCGGGGAAGCCATGGCCATTGGCCGGACCTTTAAAGAATCTCTCCAGAAGGCGCTTCGCTCCCTCGAAATCGGGGCTCTCGGCCTTGGCGGTGGCGGAAAATACGGCGATGCCGCCGAACCCGGTGAGGAAGAGATCCGCTCCCGGCTCCTTACTCCCAGGGCCGATCGCATCTTCTACATCCGCTACGCCATCCTTTCCGGTTTTTCCCTTGAGGACATCCATGAAATCACTGGCATCGATCTTTGGTTCCTCACCCACATCCACCAGATCGTTGACCTCGAAAAACAATTGCGCCGCCGTCGCCTCGACCGCCTCGAGGAGCCGCTCTTTCGAAAAGCCAAGGAATTCGGCTTTTCCGATGCCCAAATCGCCAATCTCGTCGGGTCCAACCGCCAGGCCGTCCGTAAGAAACGGGAAAAACTCGGTATCTTCACGGTCTACCGCCTGGTCGATACCTGTGCTGCCGAGTTCGAGGCCTACACCCCCTATTTCTACTCCAGCACCGGCGTGGAG
>CAYQKH010000025.1:0-28046 GCA_964417945.1 uncultured Opitutales bacterium | reverse complement strand
GGGCAGGGCGGGGCGGGTTGTGGGTTGTGTATGGTGTTGGTTCGGAGCGGAGAGGATCCGGTTGAGGGTTTCCTTCCAGCTGTTGCGGGGATCAAAAAACCGGCTGCGGTGGGCAAAGGTGGCCCGCCTCAGTTGTTCGTAGAGGGCGGGGTCATCGGCGAGGCGGCATATTGCCTGGAGGAGGGCTTCGGAGCTGTCGGGTTCGACGGTGAGGAGGGCGTCTCCGAGGAGGTCGGTGGCGGGGCAGACGTTTGTGGCGACGACCGGGCGGCCGGCAAGGATTCCCTCGGCGACGACCTTATTGAACCCTTCGACAAAGCTGGAAGTCGTGGGGACGACGAGGAGGTGGCTCCGACCGAGGATGGTGTGCAGTTCATGGCTCCGGCAGTGTCCGTGAAGGGAGACCCGGGAACCGAGGTTTCGCCGGCGAATTTCTTCGCGAAGCGCAGGGAGGGCGTTCCCGTCCCCGCAGATGTCGAGGTGGATCTGTAGGTGTTGATCCCGGACCGCTTTCTCGACGGCATCGACGAGGAGGAAGACGCCCTTGTCGGCCTCCACCCGGCCGGAATAGAGGAGGCGGAACGGGGATCTGCCGTAAACCGGCTTCGGGAGCTGTTGGAGGGCGTGAAGCGGGTAGGTGGGAAGAAATGTATTCCAGGGTGTGCGTCCCCCGGTAAGGGCGTCGAGCTGCTTGCCGACGCGCTCGGAGACACAGAGGCAGGAGTCCGCGACCCGGGAAAAGAAGAAGGCATCCGGGAGGTCTTTCAGCCGGGGTTTCGAAGGAACGTTTTCCCTGCCGGAGAAGAGGACACAGTGAAGAGTCGGGACGATGCGGACGCCAGCGAGGCGGGCGGGGATGAGCGTCCACCAGAAGGCAGACCCATCGGCGACAATGGCGGCATGGGGGCGGAAACGGAGGAGTTGAAGGAGGAGAAAAATGCCGTAGAGAAACTGGTTGAGGCCGTAAGCGAGGCGTCCTTTCCCGGCGAGCGGCACGGGGCAATTCCGGACAAAAAAGCGCCCGGACCGAATGGTGTCCTTCCGGGGGCAGCTGGACACGGCCCATGCGAGGGCGTTGCGCTCGGCGCAGAGGTCGAAGAATTGGCCGCTGTAGGTTTGGGCGAGCTGGTTGGGATCGGCTTCCGCGGCGCTCCAGTTCTGGAAGGTGGTGACAATATCGCCGGGGCCGGCGGCGTAGAAGAATTTCTGAGGCTTGGACTTCATGGGATTCAGCGTTGGAGGAGGATGGGGACTTGGGTGGCGGCGAGAACGAGGAGGATCAGGGCGAGGTCGGGAAGGAGGTTGTGCAGGCGGTATTTCCGAACGAGAACGAGCCCGAAGGTGTAGCTGAGGGCCTGTCCGACGACCCAGCCCCAGAGGAAACCCTGCAGTCCGGAGATGGCTCCACCGATGACCATGCCGGTGAGGAGAAAGGTCGTTTCGGCGATGCTGAGGACCATCCGCTGGAAGGCGTCTCCGTGGGAAAGCATGAGGGGCTGGAAAAAGGAGCGGAGAACGGCGGTCATGGCGCCGAGCGCGAGGATCTCCAGCATCGGTCCGGCATCGGCGTAGCGGGCGTCGTAGAGAAATTGGATAAAGGGGGAACCGGCCGCGGCGAAAAGGACGAGAAGAGGAGCGGCAAGGGCAAGAAAGACGGTGCGGGAGCGGTTGTAGGTTCTCCATTTCTCCTCGCGGGAGCCGAAGTCGGACCGGGAGAGGAGGGGAAGGAGGACGCGGTTGCCGGTTCCGCTGAGGAGGCTGGTGACGGATTGGGCAAAGAAGAAGGCAACGGTGTAGATGCCGAGTTCCTCCATCGTCAGCCATTTCCCGAGGATGAGGCGGTCTCCCTGGGTGCCGAGGAAGGCAATGGCCGTGCTCAGGGTGATCCACTTCCCGAAGCGGACCAACTCCTTCCCGGAAGGCCCATGCCAGCGAATTCGTTGACGGCAGCGCGGGAGAATGACGAAGGAACCGGCGACGTTCAGGACGGCTGCAACAACCGCACTCCAGACGAGGGCCCAGACGGATTGCAGGGTCTGGGCGAGGACGATGGCGACGAGGAGGCCGGCGAGAGCGCTGCCGAGGTTGAGGAGGGTCGGGGCGGAGTGATTCATCTTCTTTTCCTCGATGAAAAAGGAGATGGATTGAAAACCGAGAATGGCCTGTGCGGAGCCGACGACGGGGATCAACCAGAGCAGGGAGGGCTCCCCGTAGTAGCGGCTGAGGGGGTAGGCGATGGCGCAGACGATGGCGAAAAGGGTCCACCCCCGGATAATCTGGAGAGTCCAGGCAGTGCCGAGGAAGGCCTCGGTGAGCGGCTCCTGCCGGCGAATGATGGAAGGACCGATCCCCAGATCGGAGACCATTTTGAGGCCGATGATGAAGACATTGATCAAGGCCATGAGGCCGAATGCCTCAGGGGCCAGCATCCGGGTGAGGATGAGGTTCCCCGCCAGCCGTAAGACCTGGGCGCCTCCGAAGTTCAGGAGACCGACTCCGGAGCAGGAGAGAAACCGGATGAGCCGGGCTTTCCGGATATCGCGGGCTTCTGCATTGAGCCCCGGAAGGGCAATCGTTTTCGGGAGGGTGGTCATGAGGAAAGGGCTTTCCCTTCTTCATCAATCCCTGTGCCAACTTCCTTTTTGTTTTGTAAGTTATTAGTGGGCAGTAACTTAAAAATCAATCCGTGTGTTTAAGGCGCAGTCTCCTGAAAAAAATACAGCCCTTTGGGTGAAGGGCTGTATTTTTTACATGATCAATTAAAGGGGGCCCGGGAGCCGCTCCAGGGAGCGTGGGACCAGGTAGCGGTTCCGGTGCGGGGGGGATCCGCCGGCCGTTTTTTGGCTCCTCGCCGGGGGTTACGGATCCAGTTCGAAGCGGTTTGAACGGATTGGTCCTTCCATTGGAGGAGTCGTGCAACCGGCGTGGGGGAGGCGTCATTAAGGATGGCGGTGGCGGCGGGAATGGACGATTCGACGAGGAGTTCAAAGGCCTTGTAGGCCTCGTGGTAAAGGGATTGGCGTTCCCGTGTGACGAGGATTCCGACATCGCAGGTGGTGGCGAGGAGGCGTGAAATTTCATACCGGTTCAGGGGCGGGGCATCGAAAAAAACGGCGTCCCAAATCCGGAGGGCCTGGTCGAGAAGGGCGGGAAGCCATTTGCGGTCGGCGTTCTCGATCGATTCGAGGGGAAGGCAAAGGCGGGAGGGTTCGCCGAGCGTGGATGAGTGGACGGCCTGGAGGATGGTGGGGATCTCGTGGAATTTCCGTGGGCGGAGGTCGCCGCTCCCGGGTTGGAGTCGGATGAGGAGGGTCTTCGGGCAGTAAAAGGAAAAGGCCTTGGCGGCGTTTTCGGCGAGGGTGGTGGTGCCCGCCCCATGATCGGCCCCGGAAAAGAGGAAGGTTCGGCTCCGGTGCCGGTTCCGTTCGTGGTTTAAACGGACAACAAGGCTTTTCAAGGCGAGGGAGGAGGAATGGCGGGGAGCGGAGTCGAGGCAGTGGAGGAATCGTTCCCGGTCGGGGAAGGTGGGGATCGGCTCAACGGTTTTCCCGCCGATGGCGGCGCGCAGCTCCTTATCCTGCCGGATGCGGCCATCAAGGAAATCGTAGGCGAGGACGGCGGAACCGAGGACACCGAAGGCGAAAACAAAGGCCATGAAAAGGAGTTTCTTGCGGCTGGAGCCGGCCGGGTGGAGGGGAGAGCGGGCTCGCTCTTCGATGCCGACGCGGACGGGGGCCTTGGCTTCGAGGTAGACTTCGGAAATGCGGTCCTGGATGACGGCCATGCGGTCGCGCAGGCGGAGAAGGTCCTGGGAAGTTTCCTTTCCGTTGGCAAGAATGCCGGAGCTGGACTCATACTCGTCACGGGCGATATCGAGCTGTTCGGCGAGGTTATGGTGTAGGGATTCGGCGGCCCGCCAGGCGCTCTCGGCCTTGAGGACCTCGGCATTGAGCTCGGTCGAGCGTTTTTCACGGAGGATGGCGAGGGCGTTCTGGTATATTTCCGTCTCGAAGGACTGGAGGTAATCCCGCATGGCCTGCATGCGTTCTTCGACGACGATGCGATCGGGGTTGGACGGGGTCAGGCCGTCGATACTTTTTCGCAGGTTCTGAAGCTCCTGGTAGGTCCAGTTGTTGATGAGGTAGAGGGCTTCATTGGAAGCGACCGCTTCGCGTGCAAAGACCTCAAGATCCTGTGAGGAGAGGGTTTCCCGGTCGCGTTTCGCCTTATCGAGGAGGGCCTTTTCCTGAAGGGCTTTTTCGCGGGCGCGGAGATAAAACTCCTGGACGAGATTCAGACGGTTGTAATCCGAATTGAAGAGGTCGTTAAAGGTATTGCTGCTCAGTCGGGCGGCGAACCCGGCAAGTTCGTTTTTCTTTTCCTGGATTCGGGTGTCGATGCGCTTCTTTTCCTCCTGGAGGTAAGCGAGGCGGCGGACCGTCCGGTCGTCCTGCTCCCGCTGGAGTTTGGCGACGTAGGCGTCCATGGTGGCATTGAGGGTTTCGGCGAGGCCATTTGGGGATTCGCTGGAGATCCCGATGAAGAGGAGGTGGGTCCGGGAGACGTGGTCGACATTGAGCCGTTTCCGAAGGATGCCGGCGGCGATTGCGGGATCCATATCCGGGCTGAGGAAGTCGGGCCATTGCTCGCGTGGGAGGGAGGTGAGGGCCTGGACAAGGACGTCATCCGTCTTCAGCCGTTGCACCTGGGTGCGGGCGTAGTCGTTGAAGTTTCCCTGGATGGTGTCCACTTCGCGGGTGAGGAACTGCTTGATCTCCGGGCGAATGAGGAGGCTGCCTCCCGTATGGTAGTAGGGGTTGTCGAGGAGCCAGGCAAAGGGGGCGAGGAGGGCGAAAAGGAGGAAGCCGGCGAGGAGGATAAACCCGCCGCGGCGCAGGGCGAAGGCGACGGGGTCGAACGGCTTGTTGGGCTTGCCCGGTGCGGGTTTCTGTTGCAATTCGCGAATCATTGGGAGGGCTCCATGGGTTAGTTGCCGAAGGCTTCCTGGGCGAAATTGAGGTACCAGATGGCGGGTGAAATCTTCGAGAGGTAGTAGTCGAAGGTGTACATGTTCTTCGGACCCACGTAGAGGATGTCGCCGTTCTCCACGAGGAAGTCGGTTGTGAGATCCCCCTTCTCGACGATGGTGTCGAGCTCGATGGATTTCACATAGCCCTTGCCCTCGACATAGCGGATAAGAAAGACGCGGCTGAACTTGGCATCCACGGTGGGGCCGCCGGAGGCCATGATGGCGTCGAGGGCGGTGAAGTCGCTTTTCAAACGGATGGCGCCGGGGTTCTCGACCTGGCCCATGACGTAGACCAACTGGTCGTCACTCTCGGGGATGTATACGACATCGTTGTTTTTCAGGCGCGGGTTCATCGCCATGTTGCCGTTGTTGAGGAGTTCACGGAGGTCGACCCAGATGACTTCATCCCTCCCGCGAAAGATCATCGCCCGGGTGAGGAAAGCCTCCTCGGCGACGGTGGGAAGTCCGCCAGACATGGAAAGCGCCTCAAGGAGGGTGCCCTGGCCGGCGAAGTTGACCACGCCGGGGTTGCTGACCCGGCCGAGGACGAATGCCTTGTTGTTCTTGAATTCGTGGACGACGATGGTCACCTCGGGGTCCTGGTAAAAGCGGGACATCCCGTTTTTGATTTCCTCGGTGAGGACGGCGGTGGTCTTATCCTCCGCGGTGATCAAGCCGAGACGTGGCACCGGCAGGATGCCATCGGGGGCGATAAGGACTTTTTCGATGGAGGCATCGGGTCGGCCCCGGACCTGGATGGAGAGGAGGTCGCCGGGTCCGAGAAGGTAGGCGTCGGGCACGCTGTTGGAGAAGGCCTCGATCTGGCGGTCGGAGGCAAAATGGGTTTCCGCTTTCTGGGGAGCGGTTTTGAAGACATCAGCGGGAAAGCCGGCGGATTCCATTTGTCGGATGGTGGCGAGCGGATCAATATCCTGGACGCCCTCCTCGAGGTGGACACAGCCGGGAAGGAGAAAGGCGAGACCGGAGACGAAGGCGGCCAGGCCGCGCCGCCGGAGGTGCAATGGCTTCCGGGAATTCCGGAGGGGTTTACGGAAGAGCCGTCCGTAGGCATAGCGGATCATCCCGAGGCATTCCGGGACGACGACCAGCGAACAGTGCAGCGCGTAAGTCTTCGCTTCAGCGGAGGAGATACGGAAGTGTTCCTGAAGAGCGGCGGTGCGAAAGAGGCGCGGGTAGAACCAGAGGAGCATGCCGATGAGACTGGGAAAAAGGGTGAGGGGAGAAAGGATCGGGGCGAGGAGGAGGCCGGCGGCGGTCAGGGCCGGAGCGACGCCCCCGCGGAGGAGGATGCGAAAGGAGTCCCGGAGCCAGGAGGGTCCGGCCTCCCGTCGATGGCGATCGGTGACGGCGGCGTAGCCGTATCCGGTCCGGTAGGCCCGCACCCAGTATTGGCGAACGGTGTGCATGTCGAGGTCGTGTCGGGTCATGAGGTGATCCAGTTGAAGGATGCTTTTTCCCGAACGAACGATCCTCCGGCTGAGTTCGGGGTCTTCTCCGCCGACGAGTTCGGGGTCGTAGCCGCCGGTTTCCTCAAGGGTTCGTCTGGAAACAAGGACATCTCCTCCAAAGGCCTCACAGAGACCGGGATCGGCGTTCCATTCGAGGTCGGCGATCCAATTGTAGACGGACCGATCGGGAGCGGCTTCGCGGCGGAATCCGCGAACCGCGACGACGGATCCCCGAAGGTTTGGGACGGCCTGTTCGAACCAGTCGGGGTCGAGGAGGGTGTCGGAATCGAGAAATTGGACGAGGGGGGCCGAGCCGGCCTTCCAGCCGGCATTGCGGGCCGCTCCCGGGCTGGGATAGTCCAGCTCCGGGGTGATGACCTGAACGCCCGGGACCTCCGCGGCCAAGGCAGGGCTGTTGTCGGTGGATCCGCTATCGACATAGTGGATGTGGATCCGGCCTTGGGTGTAGCGTGTCTGGCGCACGCTCTCGAGGCAGGCTTGGAGGGTCCCGGAAGCGTTTAATCCGATAATGACAACATCGATATCCATGATGGGAAATTCAGGCTGAGCATTGGTGTTTTCTGGGGATGATCCGGGCGGGGATTCCCACGGCGATGCTGTGGGAGGGGACGTCGTGAAGGACGACGGCATTGGCACCGATATCGACGTGATCGCCGACTTGAATGGGTCCGAGGATTTTCGCACCGGCACCGATGTTGACATGGTGGCCCAGGACCGGAGCGAGGGGTTCTTCGACGTTCTTCAAACCTACGGTAACCCCGTTGCGGAGGATGCAATGGTCGCCGAAGCGGGCGTAGCCGCTGATGACGATCCCGCCGAAATGGTCGATGCGAAAGCCTTTGCCGATTGTCGCTTCGCAGGGCAGTTCAATGCCGGTCAGGACCTGGACGCCTTTGTAGGAAAGCTTGTAGAGAAGGGAGGCGGCCCTGCGAAAGAAGGGGATCCGCAATCCGTAGCGCCAGCGTCCGAAGCGGTAGACGACCATGACCCAGAAGCCCTGGCGGGTCCAGTCTCCATCGTAGGTGCGGAGGTCGTCTCGCAGGTTGTTGAGGAAGGATTGCATGAGCGTTTTCCTGCCGGAGTTACCAGGGTTTGGCGGGGCAGGAGGAGCCCCAGCGGGTGTCCTCGAGGGCGCGGGCGATCTCGTTGCAGAGCATGGTCGAGTAGCGGCGTTTTTCGGAAGCGCCCGGGTTGTCGCGGAAGTGAATGCGCTTGCGGGTCTGGTGCCAGAGCCACTCGAAACCGAGGTGGCCGGCGACCCCGATCCAGTTGGAGTGTTTCCGGTGATAGAGGCATTCCGAGCGCAGGCGGAACTTCAAAACCTGAGAACCGGCAGAGTCGAAACGCTCGTCGCCGACGGTTTTGCTGCAACCCCCGCCTTCGTGATAGACCTTCACGGCGGGAAGGTAGACATTCTTCCAACCGGCGGCTTTGGAGCGGCGGCAGAGGTCGGTTTCCTCGTAATAAAGGAAGAAGCGTTCATCAAAAAAGCCGATTTCCTGGAGCATTTTTGATCGGATGCCGGTAAAGGCGCCCGGTACCCAGTCGACCTCGAGCGGTTCGTCGGAATCGCCTCCGCGGTATTCCACGCCCTTGAAGAGCGGGAAGTCGGGAAACTTTTTGGCGAGGCCCGATTGGACGGCCATTTTATTCCACAGATTTGGGAAGCGCCTGGCGGAGGGGTGGACGTTGCCGAGATCATCGAGGAGTTGACCTCCGCAGAGTCCGCAGTCGGGGTGGGCATCCATCCAGGCAATCGCCTTTTCAAAAGCATCGGGCTGAACCCGGGTGTCGGGATTGAGGAGAAAGAGGTACTTTCCGACGGCGTATTCCTTCCCGAGGTTGTTGGCGGCGGCAAACCCGAGATTCGCTCCCGTTTGCAGGACTTGAAGGGCGGGAAAGCTCCGATGAATCCTCTCCACGGTCCGGTCCTGCGAACGGTTGTCCAGAATCACAACTTTCAGTCGATGCCGGTTGCCGGCGCGTTCAAGGGCGTCGAGGCAGGCTTCGATGTGATCCTCCGAATTGTAGGTCACGATCAAAACGGTCGCCTGGATATCCAATTCCGTGGTGGGGAAAAGGGTGGGTTGCTGAAGAGAGGGGTTCATTTGGGATTTCATCTCCAATCCCTCTTACATGCCCCATACCAATTTTTTTTCTGTTTTATAAGGTGTTCATAAAAAACAGGATAAAAGATTTGGAATTCTGAAGACGACGTTCCCGGCGTTTCGGGTCTGTAAAATTTTCAGGCTTTTTTGGGGCATTTGAAATTTTTTCAGCTTTTGCAAGGGTTCCCTTGGCCGCATCTTAGGATCAGCATGACGGAACCACTGGAGGAAGCGGGGGGGCAGAACCCAATGGATAAATCCGAATCGATTTTCGCAAAACTGGAAGCCCGGCTGGGGCGGGAACGGTTGAGCCGGCGGATGTCGCAACAGGCGACTTATTCCGCCGGTTTGCAGCACCATGGAGAGGGAATTTTCGTGGTGGAGAAGGCCATTTCGATCGATCGCCTGCTCGGTTTCTTTCTAAAGTTGTTCTTATTGGAGAGGCGAGCCCGCCGGAATTGCCTCGATCTCCGGGTCGTTCGGAATCCAGTTCGTCATTCCGGGATTTCCGAAAAGTTGGACGGGATGAAGATCCTTCAGCTGACGGATCTGCATATTGACCTGCTCCCGGAATTGGCGGATCGAGTGATCGATTACCTGAGATCCCTGGATTACGATCTGGTCGTCTTCACTGGGGATTACCGCAATTCTATGGTGGAGGACTATACTCCCTCTCTGGAATTGATGGGGCGGATCATTCGGAAGGCACGGGCACCCTGTTTCGGGATTCTCGGAAACCATGACTTTATCGAAAAGGTGCCCATTCTCGAAGAGCAGGGCATGCGCCTCCTTCTCAATGAAGGAGTCGGATTCCCAGATCCGGAGGGCCCGTTGTGGATCGGGGGGGTCGACGATCCCCATTTTTACCGGACGCATGATCTTGCCGCGGCCGCTCCCCCGGATGCCTTCCCGGGATTCCGGATGCTGCTTGCCCACAGCCCGGAGGTTTATGCTGAGGCGGCGTCCCGTTTTGATTTCATGCTATCCGGGCATACCCACGGGGGGCAGATCTGCCTCCCCGGGGGGATCGCCGTCGTGAAAAATGGAAACTGTCCGGACGCCCTCCTGAAAGGGCCTTGGGAATACGATTCGATGATCGGCTATACCAGTCCCGGGACCGGTTCCTGCGGAATCGCCGCACGGTTTTTTTGCCCACCGGAGGTGACCCTGCATGTTCTCGAGGCGTAGGGCAGGTGGAGGCGCGCCTGCGAGCAGACGGCCCTACGTGGGGATGTAGGGCTCGATGCTCGGCATCGATGCCTGAGGCGGAGGGACAGGTGGAGGCGCGCCTGCAAGCAGACGGCCCTACGTGGGGAATGTAGGGCACGATGCTCGGCATCGATGCCTGAGGCGGAGGGACGGGTGGAGGCGCGCCTGCAAGCAGACGGCCCTACGTGGGGATGAGGGGGGGGATGAGGAGGGGGAGGGGGAAGAAGCGAGTGAAAACCGCCCCGGGATTTCGGCCCGGGGCGGTTGGTTTAGGGACGGTTCGTCTTGGGTGAAAGGCTCAGTAGACGATGGCCTTGTTGGCGGCCTAGGTGCGGACCATGTTCTTGACTTGGACGTCGAAGGCGTCCTCGGATTCGCTGTTTTCCTCGGCGGCCTTGGCGAGAAAGGTTTTCCGTTGTTCGAGGAGTTGGTTGAGTTCGTCCTGAAGGGTCCGGCGGGATTCGACCTTGGCGGCGATTTTGGCTTCCATTTCGGTTTTGGAGAGGCCTTTGAACTCCTCGGGGAGTTCGTGGGTCCGTTTGGTTAACTCGAAACAGGCGAGCCTCGAGCCCGGCCGGTGAGGATTAGACTTTCTCGATCTGGCCGGAGCGGGTGGAGCGATAGATGGCCTCGATGAGGGCGACGGCGTTGCGTCCCTCGGTGCCGGGGATGGCGACAGGGGCGTTGTCCCGGATGGCCTGGACAAGATCCTCGACGTGTTTCTGGTGGCCGTAGGTGGTGATGGCTTTCGGGTCGGAGGCTCCGCTTTTGAATTGGGTATCGGTTTCGGCGTTGCGGATGTCCTCATCGCCGGGGAGTTCATCGGCGAATTCCCAGGTGGTGAGGGTATCGTCCTTGAGGAAGGCGGACCCGCGGCTTCCGGAGATCTCGATGATACGGGCGAAGCCGGGGTAGGCGGAGGTTGCACATTCGATACTGCCGAGGGCACCGGAGGCATACTTCAAATTGGCGAGGAGGGTATCCTCAGTTTCGATTCCGTTGTGGGCGAGGGTGGCGGCAAAGGCGTGGACGGAATCGGGCAAGCCGACGAGCCACTGAAGGAGGTCGACGCCATGGATCCCCTGGTTCATGAGGGCGCCGCCGCCGTCGAGATCCCAGGTGCCGCGCCAAACGCCCTCCTCGTAATACTCTTGGGTGCGCCACCAACGGGTCTGGACGTTGCAAAGGGTTAGCTGTCCGAAGCGACCAGCCTCCACGGCCTTCTTCACAGTTTGGGCGCCCTTGCCGAAGCGGGATTGGAAGACGCAGGCGAGGATCCGGTTGTTTTTCCGGGCGGCTTCGATCATCTGGTCGGTGCGTTGCACATTGATCTCGAGCGGCTTTTCGCAAAGGACGTTTTTTCCGGCATGAAAAGCGGGCATGGCAATGTCGGCATGGGCCCCGGTGGGGGTGGTGATGCAGACGACATCAATGTCTTTGCGCCGGAGGAGGGCGGGCAGTTCGTCTTCGACTTCGGTGGGGAAACGGGCGGCGAAGGAGCGGGCTTTCGTAGGGTTGCGGTTGTAGACGGCGCGGAGTTTGGCTCCGTCCACCGCGGCGATCGCCTTGGCGTGGTTCTCGGCGATGGAGCCAGTGCCGACGATGGCGAATCCGATGGTTTTTTCCTTCACTTACTTTAATCCTTCCCGGACTTCGTTGACGAGGGCGACGAAGGTCTTGCCGTATTCGAGGTAGGATCGGCGCATATGGTCGGGGTCTTCCTCGGCAGCCTCGAGGTGGATGATGCTGGCGATGTGGGGTTCGATGGAGATAACGCCGTCATAGCCGTTGCGGAGGAGGTCGGCAAGGATGGGCCGGAGTTGGGCGTCGCCCTCGCCGGGTAGGCAGAACTTTGAGCGATGGTCATCCATTCGGTCCTTTTTGGCATCCTTAACATGGACGTAGCGGATGAAGGGCTTGATTTTTTCGTAATACTCAAGGGTGTCGAGGTGGTGGCTGATCGTGTTCCCGATATCGAAGAGGGCGGTAACGGCGGGGCTGGCGGTCTCCTCAATGAGACGGATGGTGTTTTCTGGGGAGAGGCCAGCCCAACCGGCGCAGTTTTCGTGGGTGAGGATGACCCCGCCGTCCTCGGCGACCCTGGCCAATTCCCGGTAGCGGCGCAGGCATTCCTTTTCCCAGTCCGCTTCGTCGACCCCTTCACCGGTCCAGCTCATGGTGCGCATGAATTTTACGCCGAGGCGCTGCATTCGCGGGATGGCGGTTTTCAGTTCGTCGAGGTCGAGTTGGAAATCGCCGGTGATGGGGCGGCTCCAGTTTCCGATTGCGGCGGCGAAGCCGGTAACGGTGAGCCCGGCGTTTTCGATCTTATCCGCCACGGCCGCGAATTCGTCGTCCGTGAGCTGAAAGGTGACATTTTTCTTATCGACCTGCCGGAGTTCGATCTCGGACCAGCCGAGTTCTTGATGGACACGGATCTGGGTATCGATGTCGGGCGCAGCTTCGTCGGCGATGCCGGTGAGGATGTTTGTGGGGAGGGTCATCGGTTGAAAGCGTTTCGGGAGCCGGGAACAAGGGAGCGCGGTTCGGGATAGGAATCCGAGGGGCGGGGATCGGGTAGCGGGGGCGGGGCGAGGGATTCGGCGTTCTTCGAGAAGATTTTATCGAGGATCTCCGGGTCGAGGGCGAGGGAGTCGAAAAACTCTATATGCTCGGAGCCGTAGTAGTCGCGACCGAAGAGAATCCGATCGGCATAACGCTCAAGAAATGCCACGGCATGAGCGGGGTCACGCTTGAAGGCCATGAGGCCGGAGCCGGCGGAGGTGTCGGCATAGAGGTTGGGATACGAATCGAAAAGGCGGTAGACGCGGCCGGGTCCGGTGACGGGGCTGCTAGGGTAGCCTTCCGCACAGGCGTCGGCATCCTCGCTGATTTCGCGCCAGAACCCCGGGGCATGACCGATAAAGACGGTTTCGGGACAGGCCTGGAGGGCGCGCTCAAGGTTTTCAACGGTCCCGCCATACCAGGTGTTCCCCTGGAAAACCCGGTCTTTGCCAACCGGGGGCAGGTAGGGCACATCGAGGTGCAGGACGACTGGCATTTTCAATTCGCCGGCGACTTTGAAGATCTCGAGGCAGCGCGGATCGTCGAAGGGGTGGCGAAATTTCCACTCTCCGCAGACGCGCGCCCCGTGCATGTGATAGGCTGCGCGAAGAAGATCCGGAGCATCGTACCAGCGAGGATTAGGACAGTAGCCGATGACGTAGCGGTCGGGGTAACGACGGCGGGCATCAAGAAGATCGTCGAAGGTGATGGTGCGGATGGTTCCGTCAGCCCGCATATTGGCGGGGTTGAGGTATTTGGGGCGGACGACGGGGTCGTCCGGATCATTGAGCCAGCTGAGGATCCAGCAATATTCGATTCCGTTCTGATCGAGGTCGGCGACCGAACCGTCGATATCACGGAAATGCCAGTTTACGTGTTGGTGGCTGTCGACCCTTCTTTGCGGCATCGATCAAAGGGCTACGGTTTTTCCGGATTTCGCACTTTCGTCAGCGGCCTCGAGGAAGCGGATGATTTCAATGATTTCATCCAGTTCGATGGCGCTAACGCCAGTACGGAAGAACTCAAGGTATTTTTCGATGAGGTAGTAGTAAGGCGGGCGGGAAACCTTATCCATGTCGATAGTGGTGGCGCCCTCGTCCGAATAGAGGGTGGCGGCAAATTTATGGGTGCCGGTGCGGTGTCCGCGGAGGGTGCCGATGCGGCCGTCCTGCCAGCGGCCGATGACAAGGTCGTAGTGGTCGGTGGTCACGGTGGAAACCTCCGCGCAGCCGCGCCCCATCGCGCTGAAGAGGGCATCGGCGGAATGGATGCCATACCAGCAGTAGCGGCCCTGTGTTTCCTCGATGGGCATCGCACCGTAAAACTCGGCGGAGAGGATATTATCCTTTCCGATTTTTTTGATCGCGGGAGGAAGGAGTTCGGTGAAGCGCTTACTGGAGGCGCTCATGACGGGGGTGTTGTGTTCGCGGGACAGCGCGGCGATCCTGTGGGCATGTTCCGAGGTCACAGCGAAGGGCTTGTCGATGAAGACCGGCTTCTTGAGGGGGGCGAGGATTTCAAACTGTTTAAGGTGCTGACGCCCGTCGACGGAGGTCATGACGATGGCGTCGCAAGTTTCGGCGAGGGCTTCGATGGAATCGACCAAATGGACCCCGAATTCCCCGGTGAGCTGTTGGGTAAATCCGTCGATTCGGGA
Organism: uncultured Opitutales bacterium; assembly: GCA_964417945.1. Taxonomy (GTDB): domain Bacteria; phylum Verrucomicrobiota; class Verrucomicrobiia; order Opitutales; family JABSRG01; genus CAYQKH01. The sequence continues at coordinate 13,988 of CAYQKH010000025.1, read as the reverse complement.
AGTGCTGAGGTGGAAGTCTGCGGACCCGCCTTTGTAAGCGTGGGTAATGGTCGCACCGGGGATGTGGTTCTCATCTCCGGGCTGGTTGAGAATTTTGGCAAAGCCGATGACGTGTGAGGTGTCGAGGCCGATCATGCCAAGTTTTAGAGGTGCAGCGGTATCGTTCATACTTTTGGGATTCGGGTATGGGTTATACAGAAAGGAGTTTCCGCAGATAAGGTTCAATGCATTGCGCAATGGCAAGGTATCCGTGCGGGGAGGGATGAATCAAGTCCACGCTGTAGTTCGGGTAAATATTGATGACGGGGTTGGCATCGACAAAAACGACCTTGTCGTGGGCGGCACCGGCGCAGTCGGCGACGGCATCGCGGAAGGACTCCATGCGTCCGGGTTCGTTTCCGGTCGGGCAATAGGATGGAGCCATCGCGAGGCAGACGATCGGCTTTCCGGGGTGGGAGTTGGCGAGAGCGTTCACGAGGTAAGCAACCCGCTCGCGAAATTCCTCAAGGGAGTATTCCTGCGCCATGAGGTTGGTAACGGGGTCGAGGACGGCGGCGTCCCATTGAAGAGTGGCGAGATAATCGGTCATTTCCGGCTCGCAGAAGCCGGAACCTCCCGATCCGAGGTTGAGCACATCCATGTTGAGCGCCCGCCCGAGGAGACTGGGGTAGGTCAGGGGCTGGAGCCAGGAGCAGGAACCCTGGGTGAGGGAGGTGCCGTAAGCGAGAAGGGAGCGAGGTGGAAGTTCGTCCGGCTTGGGAGGGCGAATGGACCCGCCGCGGATGCCGTGGTAGCGCATGGAACGGCCCTGAAGAACGAGGCGGGTGACGCTGAGGGAAAAAGGCGATTGCCCGAAGTGTTCCGGACGGGCCCAGGTCAGCCTTTCGTGAGGCGGTAATGTGAACCAGGTGGGCTCCCGAGGAATAGAGACGGGGTTGGCGGCGCTCAATTCACCGCTGTAGGCGATGAAGTTGGCGGGTTGATCGTCGGGGGAAGACAGGCAGATCTCAACGGCTTCCTCCGCTGCCTGATTGACGAAGCGGATCTCGATTCCGAAGGGTTCGCCGAGACGCTGCCGGCCCATGAGGCTGAGTTTTTCGCGGAGGGATTGGGGGACGCGGAGCGGTTGCCAGGAGTCCGGGCCGTCAGGGAGGAGCTCGGCGGTATTGTAGAAATAGAGGTTGTGGTGGATCAGCATGGGAAAGACGAGGGTTGTTACGGTTTCGCTTTGAGTTCTTTTATCACCCGATAACGCAGCGGGTTGCGCAAATTGAAACTATCATTTTTCCTGTCCATAAAGGCTTCTCCTATTGGCCTCCCTATCGGCCCAATCTAACTGCGATGACCCTCTGCCCTTTGACGTCGATTGAAGGGGGCAGGGCTAAAGCTTCACCGACCCCAGTCGGCGGGAGGTGGCTTTTCGTTACAGTCTTCCCGGGGAGGGATCTGTATGCCGGTAATTTCGCTCCCTTCCTGGATGAGCGGCCGGGGTTCGAGAAGACGAGCGCTATAAAGCGGTGACCCGCAACTGTGGATGGTTTGAGAAGGATACGCGAGACGACCCGATGGGTTTGATGGTTTTTGCTTCACCGGATGGCATACACTGGCGGAAATTGCAGGAGGATCCGCTGGGCGGCTGGGGCGTGGAAGCCGAATCTTTGGCGCAGCAGGCCTTTAAAAGGGGCCAGCGAGGATCCGAGCAACTGCTCAGGGAAATCCATCATTTGAACTTCATGAATTTGCCGAAAGGTCGAACCCGATTGGGTTCGGGAGTGCCGGAAGAAAATTCCCCTTGGAAGGGTGGGTTTGGGCTTCCATGCTGAAGAGCATGCATTGGAAACGGGATCGCATAGAGAACGCCGGCTTAGACGAATCGGTCCGGCTCTTTGACTTTCAGGTAAATGGTTTCGCCGGGGTGGACTTCCAGGGATTGGAGGTGGAATTTGTAGCCTTGCAGCACGCAGTAGAGCGGCTCCGCTGGCACCGGATGGTGAAGATCCTCTACACCCTGACGACCGATTCGATCGATGCGCTCTGCCGGAAGCTGGAGCAGGTGGAAGGCTACCGGTATCGGGATCCGGGGATCGCGGAAACGGTCGCCGGTTACCATATCGAGGGTCCGTGGATTTCGGTCGAGGACGGCTACAACGGCGCACACCCGAAGGAGTTGGCGGTATCGCCGAAGGAATCGGATTTTGAGAAACTCTGGTCCGCCTCGAATGGAAACATTAAATTGATCACGCTGGCACCGGAGCGGGAGGGAGCGATTTCGATGATCGAAACCCTCACAGCGCGGGGTGTCCGGGTGGGACTCGGACATACCAACGCCTCCGAGACGGACATCGACGCAGCGATCCGGGCGGGGGCCACGATGGGGACCCATGTCGGGAACGCCGTCCCCGCGGTCATTCACCGGCATGACAATGTCATCCAGCGTTTGCTCGCCCGAGATGAATTGATCGCCTGCCTGATCCCGGACGGGATTCACCTGCCGCCCTTTGTCCTGAAGAATTTCTACCGTTCCAAGCCGGAGGGGAAAGTCCTCTTCACGACGGATTGCATGGCGGCGGCCGGCGCGCCTCCTGGGAAATTCACACTCCGGCACCGGACCCTTGAGGTGGGAGCGGACGGCATCGTCCACCTCCCCGGGGATACCCGTTTTGCGGGTTCGTCGCTCTGCCTCGATCGGGGCGTGCGCAACCTGCAAGAATGGCTTGGATTCTCCGAGACGGAGGCGATCGAGGTATGCTCGGTGAAAGCGGCGGAATACTTCGGGGTTGAGCTGCGCTCAATAAGGGGTCAAACGCAAAATTTAAAGATTTGACCGTTAACCCTGTTTGCCACATTCTCGAAATTCATGCCACGCAAGCAGCGTATTGAGTATCCCGGGGCGATCTACCACATCATCAGCCGCGGGAATTACCGGAAGGATCTCTTCTCCGATCCAGAAACTTCGGGTTCCTTTGAAGGCACGATTTTTGAGGCGGCGGAGCGCTGTGGATGGAAGCTGTATGCCTATGTCATTATGAGCAACCACTACCATCTGGCGGTTGAGACCCCGGAGCCGAATCTGGTTGAAGGAATGCGTTGGCTGCAGAGCACATTTGCGACCCGCTTCAACCGTTTTCGGAAAGAACGAGGGCATGTTTTCCAAGGGCGTTACAAATCGCTTCTTCTGAATGAGGATCGCCCGCTCCTTGGATTGATCAACTACATTCACCTGAATCCGGTTCGGGCCAAATTGTCGACGGTGGACGAACTCAAGAGCTACGCCTTTTCCAGTTATCCTAAATATTTCAAGCGAAAGGTGCCTCTGCCTCTGGACCGGCAGACCCTGCTCCGCCTTTGTCATTTGCCCGACACCATGGGCGGGATGCGGAAATATGAGGATAGCCTGAAACTCGTCGACGAGCGCGATCCGGAAAAGCGCGAGGCCTTGGCTAAAAATTATTGCCGGGGGTGGTTTCTCGGGACGGCCCAAAAGAAGAAAAAACTCATGGAGGATTTGGCCGAAACCAGCCCAATTGTCGATTGGGAGGGCATGGAGCTAAAGGAACTAAATCAGCTAAGATGGGAAGGCATCGTCCAAGCCGAACTCAGGCGGCTCAAGATAAAAGAAGAGGCTATTTCCGCATCACCCAAAGGTGCGGGATGGAAGGTAATGATTGCCAAGCGCCTGCGCAGGGAAACGACCGCAACTAATCCCTGGATTGCAGGTCGTCTGCAGATGGGGCACCCCAACTACGTCAGCAACTTGGTGCACAAAGGGTAATCTTTAAATTTTGCGTTTGACCCCTTATCGTCGACTTTGATGGGTTGACCCGAATTTCCTTTTGGGTATGGTTAAGGCTTAGATCCCTCTGCGGTGTTCGTGACCCAAAATCCGCTCTTTCCTTACTCAAACGATTATGGGAACTCGAAACCTGGAAGTAGCTGTCAAGCCGTTAACCGGAAGACAAAAGCCCACCGGGAGAGCACCCACCTGGAATTCGCAGGTCAAAGAGCATCACGCTTATACGGCACAGGCGGGGGGATTGCTTTTTTTGGATGTCTATTGACTTCTTTAGCAGTGGCACAAATCTGGTTCGAGGCAAATGGAAGCAGGACCTCAAGCCACTCCCTTCACGGAAAAAGGAGCGAATTATCGGCAGCCGGAAACCATCAAAAATGGGGTTGGCGCTGCATTAGGCTCTCTCTTCCGTGACGAGAATTGGGCAACTCGGTTTTGGATTGTGCCCCTCGTCGCTTTAATACCTTTATTAAACCTGATACTGCTTCGCGGTTGGCGATTTCAATACACCCGTCGGCTCATACGTGGATATACTCCCGGTCTTCCGCCCCCCGGGGACTTTGGCTACTTTTTTGTAAATGGGTTAATTCTCTGGTCGATGACGATTCTCTTTCATCTTCCCCATGGGATCTTTGCCTTTGTCCACATTCTGCACCTCTCGCAAATCGTCCAGAGTGGAGGGCCATTCTGGGGCGAGTTGTTTGTCCTGTTGGCCTCAGGGTTTCTGCTTTGGGCCCTGACCTGGCCGCTCTATCGCGTCTCTATGCTCCGTTTTGCTGCTACCGGTTCGTTTTTGTCGTTCTTTTTGCTCCCCCAAAACCTACTTGCCATCCTCAGGGCCCCGCTTGGTTTCTTCCTGCTCTGGCTCTGTCTGGTAATCCTCAACTTTGTCTGTGTTCTCATTATGAGTCTCCTTGTGGCGACCGGAATTGGAGCCCTCATCGCACTCATTTTCATGGTTCCTGTATTGTATTCCGCCTCAGGCCACTTTTACGCCCAACTGGGCCAACGCCTTGCCCTCAGGCACAAATGGCTGAGTCCCACGTTTATTGCAGAGCATGAGAAAGAAACCTTCGAGCCCCTGCCGATCTCCCCTGCCAATGTCGTGATCGGTTTGGCCAGTTCAGCCTTGTTCATGGTCTGTTTCATAGGAATCATGACGTTCCTTTCCATCCTCTCGCTTTCCCACTACGCCGAAAATTTCGAAGCCCTCCAACCTTGGCTGACTGCACTTCAGGAAGCGGATTTCGTCACGCTTCTCCTTTTAATTGAAGACAGTATTTCTCCCTTCATTGAGGAATTTATCGGTTAGAGCGGTGCAGTGCTCCCTTTTTTGGGCGGTTAACTGGGCAGGGGGTAACTTTTATTCATTCTCGGTTATCGCATCGGAAAGATTATTGAAATTTTTGCAATTTGGACTTGAAAAACCGGGCAGACTATTTTCCTTCAAGACAATATTACGTTATTATTTTATTGTTAACGAAAGTGTCGGTTTCTTCCTTAAAGTTTGATTTTGGTCCACTGCGCGATCTTCGTAAGGAACTGGGCCTGACGCTCGATGAAGTCTCCTTTCAGTCTGGTGTCTCCACGGCCGTGATATCCAAACTGGAGCGAAACCAGACGCTCGCGGAGTTAGACACGCTGTATAAGCTGAGTCGGGTCTTCGGGATGAGCACGACGGACCTGCTTTCGCTGGCAGAGCGTCATTTTGCGCACAAGATTCGAGAGAACGCACACACCTCGGATACGTTTCAATTTCGCCAGGTTCGCTACGGGAATGTGGTTGCATTTTTGGGAACGGGGGCTGTGGGCGCAAAGACGGCCCGTCCGGAAATCCACTCCGATGAGAGTGAAGTCTGCTGGGTATTGGAGGGAAAATTACGGCTACGGCTTCCTCATGAAACGTATGAATTGGAGGGGGGAGAGAGCATTCAATTTGACGCGATCCTGGAACACGCCTACGAAGCGCTGGAAACGGTTCGCATCCTGATTTTGCACCTGAGAAAAGAAAAGCGCTTTTAACCCCAAGGAAGACCATGAAAGTAGACAACACGCTGACGCTTGAATCCCTGGAAGGCCCGCTGGAGACCTTTTGGAAGCACTCCGGAGAGAAAATCCGGCTGATTGAAAAGGAGTATGACATTGGAAACGGCTCCCCGGTTTACACGGTGGAGGGGAAATATACGACGCGGGGATGGACGGAGTGGACGGAGGGCTTTGTTTACGGCTCGGGTTTTCTCCACTTTGATGCGACGGGAGAAACGGATACGCTGGATTACGGAAGAAGGGAGACGGTGGATCGGATGGCTTCCCACGTCAGCCATGTCGGGGTTCACGATCATGGGTTCAACAACCTGAGCACCTATGGAAATTGGCTGCGGCTGATTCGGGAAGGCAAGGTCGACGGCGGTCAGGACCGGATTGATTTCTGTGAGCTGGCGTTGAAGCTGTCCGGGGCAATCCAGGCGGCCCGCTGGTCGACGATCCATGGAGGGGGCGGGTATATTTACAGTTTCAACGGCCCGCACAGCCTTTTTGTGGATACAATCCGGAGCGTGCGGATCCTGATGGTGGCGCACGAGCTGGGGCACGCCTTAATGGGTGAAAATGATTCCCCGATCTCGCTGTTAGAGCGGGGATTGGAACACTTGCGGGCGACAGCGCGGTATTCTGTATATTACGGAGAGGGCCGGGACTCCTACGATGAATGGGGCCGGACCGCTCACGAGAGCGTGTTCAACACCAATGACGGGCGTTACCGGTGCCCGAACGCACAGCAGGGCTTCAGCGGATTCACGACCTGGACAAGAGGACTGGCGTGGGCGATGGCGGGCTTTCCCGAGGAGCTTGAATTCCTGGAAACCCTGGGCGAGGGGGCCTTTGCGGGCATGGGGAGCAAGGAGGAATGGCGCGAGCTGCTCCTGAAGGGTGCGAAAGCAACCTGTGATTGGTTCATCGCAAACACGGCGGCGGACGGCATTCCCTACTGGGACGGAGGCGCCCCGAACCTGCACCGACTTGGGGATTGGCGTGAAGTTCCGGCGGATCCCTACAACGCCCATGAGCCGGTGGACAGCACAGCTGGAGCGATCGGGGCACAGGGCCTGATCCGGTTGGGGAACTACCTGGGTCGTGACACCGAGGAGGGCAAGCGTTACTTCCAGGCGGGGCTTGGGGTGGCCAAGCGATTACTTGAAGAACCGTATCTATCCACGGATTCGAAACACCAGGGATTGCTTCTGCACTCGATTTACCACCGGCCGAACGGTTGGGATCATATTCCGGAGGGGCAGAAGATCCCCTGTGGTGAATCCTCCCAGTGGGGCGACTACCACGTTCGCGAGCTGATGCTGGTGCTGAGCCGCATGCTGAAGGGCGAGCCCTACTATCAATTCTTTACCTGCCTGGACCGCTAATTTCCGTTAACGATGAGTGAAGAAACGACGACCGGATCCGCCGCGCCCACGATGGAACAGCTGGCGGTGCACAGCGTAACGACCAAGCCTTGGAGCTTGGTGGACTGCGTTAAAAACTTCAGTAAGGCCAGTGTGCGCGGAATAACCGTGTGGCGGGACAAGTTGGAGGAAATGGCGGCAAGCGAAGCCCGGACTTTGATCGCGGATCACGGGATGGAAACGGTTTCGCTCTGTCGCGGAGGATTTTTCCCGGGGCGAACGCAATCTGAGCGGCAGAAAGGAATCGACGACAACCTGCGGGCGATCGAGGAGGCCGCAGAACTTGGGGCCCCGATGATCGTGCTGGTCTGCGGAGCGGTTCCGGGACAGCCGCTTCCCGAGAGCCGGAAACAAATTCAAGCGGGAATCGAAGCCGTGTTGCCTCGTGCGGAAACGGCGGGAATCAAGCTGGATATTGAGCCGTTGCACCCGATGTATGCGGACGACCGTTCGGCAGTGAACACCCTTGGACAGGCCAACGACATCGTGGAAGCGATCGGTTCAGCCCATGTGGGGGTGGCGGTGGACGTCTACCACCTGTGGTGGGACCCGGATCTGGAGGGCGAGATCGCGCGTTGCGGGCGATTGGGTGCGCTGCACGCCTTCCACATCTGCGACTGGCGGACGCCAACCCGGGACCTCCTGCTCGACCGGGTGATCATGGGTGATGGTTGCATCCCGGTCCGCGAGATCCGGGGATGGGTGGAGGCCACCGGATTTTCCGGCTTTAACGAAGTCGAAATTTTTTCCAACGAGCTCTGGGGGGGAGACCAACACGCCCACCTGCAGAAAATCGTGTCGGCCTATCAAAACGCCTCCTGAATCCTTTCAACCTGAACCTTCGAAAACCCAATCTGACTTATGAAAACACACAAAATCGGCATTATCATGAACGGTGTCACCGGCCGTATGGGCACCAACCAGCACTTGATGCGTTCCATCGTGGCGATCATCAAAGAGGGAGGGATTGCGGTCGGGACCGACGCGGTAATCATGCCGGACCCGATCCTGGTTGGGCGGAATCCCGCGAAGCTAGCCAAGTTGACCGAAATGAGCGGGATCGAAAAGACGACCACCGATCTGGATTCGGCCCTCTCGGACAATTCGTATTCGCTCTATTTTGATGCGCAGACCACGGGGCGCCGTGCAGAAGGCGTTCGCAAAGCGGTCGCAGCCGGCAAACATGTCTACTGCGAAAAGCCGACGGCGGTGGATGCGGCAACGGCGCTGGAGCTCTACCAGCTTTGCACAGATGCCGGCCTGAAAAATGGCGTGGTGCAGGATAAGCTTTGGCTACCCGGTATGCTCAAGCTGAAGCGCCTGAAGGAAAAGGGCTTTTTTGGACGAATCTTTTCGGTGAAGGGGGATTTTGGATACTGGGTCTTTGAAGGGGACACGGTTCCGTCCCAGCGTCCGTCGTGGAACTACCGGAAGGAAGACGATGGCGGGATCATCGTGGACATGCTCTGCCACTGGCGCTACGTCCTGGACAATCTTTTTGGCAAAGTGAAGGCGGTGAGCTGCCGGGGAGCGACCCACATTCCGAAGCGCTGGGACGAGTCGGGTAAGGAGTATGAAGCGACGGCCGACGACGCCGCCTACGCGACCTTTGAACTGGAAGGGGACATCGTCGCGCAGTTCAACTCCTCCTGGACCACCCGTGTCCGGCGGGACGATTTGTTAACGATCCAGGTGGATGGCACCCATGGTTCGGCGGTTGCGGGCTTGCGGGAATGCTGGGTCCAGTCTTACGGGACGACGCCGAAGCCAGTATGGAACCCGGATATCCCCCAACCGATCCGGTTCTTCGAAGGCTGGCAGCAAATGCCGGAGCAGGAGCCATTCGACAATGCGTTCAAGGCCCAATGGGAGTTATTCCTGCGGCACATCGCGCTGGACGAGCCCTTCCCCTGGAGCCTGAAAGAGGGTGCGAAAGGCGTGCAACTGGCTGAGGTTGGCTTGAAGAGTTGGGAAGAAAAACGGTGGCTGGACATCGAGAGCCTGTGAGGTGAGTTTCCAACGGTAAATGCTTTGTGCTTAATGCTTAACCGAGAAGCCGCATGGATCCATACGAGGACCTAGAGATTCGTTGTATCGAATTTGGTATCCGTATTGTTAAGCTGGCGAAAAGCATGCATCGGGGAGACCCAATTGGCTGAAAATTATTGGAGGCTCGGAAATCGGATTAAGCATTAACCATTAAGCACTAAGCACTATGAAATACGCATTGGTAACCGGCGGCAGCCGGGGAATCGGATTTGGAATCGCGAACCTGCTGGCGGATGAAGGCTGGAACCTTATCATCAACGGGATGCGGGACGCGGACCAGGTATCGCAGCCGTTGGAAGCGTTGCGGGCGAAAGGGGTCGAAGTGGCCTACGCCCAGGGGAATGTTGGTTCCACCGAAGGCCGGACGGCGATCCTCGAGGTCTGCAAAGCGACGGCGGGTGGATCGATTCACCTTTTGGTGAACAATGCGGGAGTCGCTCCGAAGCAGCGCCTCGATATCCTGGAAACGACGGAAGAAAACTACGACCGGGTTATCGACATCAATCTGAAGGGGGTGTTCTTCCTGACGCAGGCGGTCGCAAACGAGATGGTGGCGGCAAAACAGGCGGCCCCGGAATTCAGCGGCACGATCATCAACGTCGGCTCAATCTCGGCGACGGTGGTGAGCATCAATCGCGGCGAGTATTGTATTGCGAAAGCGGGGATTGCGATGCTGACCCAATTGTTCGCGACCCGGTTGGGCCGGGAAGGCATTCCCGTCTATGAAATCCAGCCGGGAGTAACGAAAACCGACATGACCTCCGCGGTTACGGAAAAATACGACAAGCTGATTGCCGAAGGACTTTGCGTGCAGCCGCGTTGGGGATTTCCCGAGGATGTTGCCAAGGCGGTGGCGTCGCTGGCACGCGGAGATTTTCCCTACTCGACAGGGCAGGTGATCATGGTGGATGGCGGACTCACCATCCCCAGACTATAGAAGCTGAAATAACGGGCTATTTTGGGAGTGCTCCTCCATTCAGAATCCATCCCGTAGACAACTAACCCCTGCCGGTGCCTTCCTACTTGGTTGAAATCCTCTGCCATTTGTAGGGCCCGTTGCTTGCAACGCGGCCTTCGGATAGGAGGCTATTGAACGACCCCTTTTCCTAATTCTTAATCCTTCCTTTAATCAATCTCCAGCGTGACCTGGGCGTTGAGTTCCTCACGCTCGGAGGTGGAGTCGGAGGTGGCGAAGTGGTAAATTAGAGCGCGCCGCCAGGAGGAAGTCTGATTGTCGGCGCTGCGATGGAGAGTGCAGCCGTGGTGGAATATGATCGATCCGGTAGGGACGGGGCAGGCGACGGCGTCGGGAAACTTGTGAGGGGTGGTATCCGGAACGTGATGGACGGGGCGTTCGGGATCCGGGACGACAGGGAAGATCCCGTGCCGGTGCGACTGCGGGACGTATTCCATGCAGCCGTTTTCGACGGTTGCGGCATCCAGGGCAATCCATGCGGTGACGAGTTCGTTTTCGGGTTGGACCCGGAAGTAGCTCTGGTCCTGGTGCATGGGCTTGGCCTGGCCATCGGGAGGTTTGAGGAGCATCTGGTCGCGAAAGACCTTGATGCGAGATCCGATGAGGCCGCGGACGATATCGAGCATCTTCGGGTGTTGAGCGAACTCCCGGTAGATCGGATCGAACCGGGCAAGGAAGCCGAAGGCACGGAGGGTTTGGTTCTGCGCTTCGTGACGTGATTTATCTGCGGTAGTATCGCCTTCGCGTCCGATAGAAACGCCTTCGGGGACGCGCCCGGGATGTTGAATGAGCTCGTGGGTGCGCTGATCAACGGCAGCGAGGTCGTCGGGGGTGAAGAGGGATTCGACGACGAGGAAGCCGTCCTCGTCGTAGCGGGATTTCATTTCAGGGGTAAACATGGTAAGTAGAATTCCAGGGATTCATGGGGTTTGGGCGGGATTTGGCAAGTCCTCACGCATTCGTGGAAGGAATAAGCGGGTTTCCCGTTGCCAGAAGCGGGACCCTTTGTTGAAGAGAAAACCGATGGATGCGATCGAAACCCATCTTCGCGATCTGGTCGCTGGAGAACAAGGTTTCGTTCATTCCGGGCCTGATCAATCATCTTCCGGAGCTGGGGGGCGATCATCGCCTTTTGAGACATCACCCGCGGTAGGGAGCGAGGACCTCGAGGCAGCGGCGGATATCGGGGACGGGGTTCTCGGGGTTGCCCTCGTATTCGAGGATGACGAGGCCGGGGAAGGAAACAGCGTCGAGGGCCTCGAGGAAACCGGGGAGGTCGAGGATGCCTTCGCCGATGACGGAGTCGACGAATTGTCCGTCGTGCTCAAAATGAAAATCCTTGAGGTGGACGGCCTTGAGGGCGGGACCAAATTTCCGGACCCATTCGGAGGGGTTGCCAAATTGAGGCCCGATTTGCTGGCACCAGGCGGTGTCGAGGCAGAGACCGATCTCGGGTCCGCCGAGGGCGATGAGGTGCTTGACGACGTCGGGCTGGCCGCCGAAGGCATAGCCTCCGTGGTTATGGATGCCGATTTCAATGCCGAACTCGCGGGACCAGGCCTGGACTTTAGGAACGGCGCGGGTAAAGGAATCGACTTTGAAGTGGGCGGAGATGTGACGGGCACCGGCGAGGGCGGCGGCCTCGAACCAGATTTTCTGTGCATCCTCGCCGGTAAACGTCTGGACGCCGATGGAGATGATCTCGATCCCGTGGTCGCGGTAGATGCCGAGTTCTTTTTCCCAGGCGGGAAGGTCGTTGAAGTCGGCGTGAATGGCGCAGACCTCGAGACGGGAGAGGCCGAGGTCCTGAAGGATGGGGGCCAGCTCGATGGCGGAAGGAGTATTGCGGAAACAGAAGCTCTGGATTCCGAGGTCGCGGATTTTGCTCATAGGGTGATTAGAGTTGAACGGATTGGCCGGTGCGGGCGGATTCGGACACGGCGTCGAGAATGCGTTGGACGGTGAGCGCCTCTTCGCCGGTGACGAGGAGTGGTTCGCCCTCGGTCAGGTGGTTGATGAAGTTGTGAAACTTGCTGCAGTGAGGGTAGGCAACGTCGCGGGCGGGGTTTTGGGTAATGCGGTAGGCGGATGGGTCTGCATCTGGGGCGTAATATTGAGAGGGGTAGACGCTGGCTCCGCCCTCGGTGCCGTAGAGCTCGACATCCATTTTGTTTGCGGAATGGGTATGGCAGGCCCACGCGACCTCGAGGACGAGGCTGGCCCCGTTTTTCATGCGGATGTGTGCGGAGGCAAGGTCGTCGACATCAAAGGGGATGTCTTTGCGGTCGGAGTTGCCCCAACCGCCCTCGCCGAGACCGCGGTTGCCGAACTTGGTAAAGGTCGTGCCGAAAACGGAGGCGGGCTCGAAGTTATCCATGAGGTGGAGGCACAGATCGAGGAAGTGAACGCCGATGTCATTGATAGCGCCGGCGCCGGCAAGTTCCTTGCTGCCGAACCAGGTGCCGAGACGGGGAATGCCGGAGCGGCGGAACCAATAGGCCTTGCCGTAATAGAGCTCTCCGAGGGCTCCGGATTGGGCGAGGGATTTGATGACCTGGCTATCGTGGTGGTAGCGTTGGTTCATGCCGAGCATGAAGGTCTTGCCGGATTTTTCCGCCACCTTGAGGACCTCCGCGGCCTCGTTGGCGTCCATCGCGAACGGTTTTTCAAGGAGGACATGCTTGCCCGCTTCGAGGGCTTGAATGGCGAGGGACGCGTGAAATTTATTGGGGACGGCAATCGACACCGCATCGACGGAGTTATCGTCAAGGAGATCGTCGACCTCGGCATATGCCCTGGCGCCGAAGCGCGAGGCGAAGGCATCCCGCCGTTCCTGGCTGAGATCCTGGCAAGCGACAACCTCGCCGCGCGGGTGCTCCTTGATATTGAGGGCGCTGCTGTCCGCAATTTTTCCCGTTCCGATGAGTCCGAAGCGTATTTTATCCATAGGTTTTTTGAAAGAGTCGCATCTTGGAAATAAAAGGAAAGGAATGACAAAGCGATTTTTCAGAAAAGCGAAAGAGATTATCCCGGCTTTTCTGCGGAGGCGTTGCGAGCGGCGAATTCCCGGCGGCGGTAGCGAGCGGGAGGGGCGCCCATCATGCGGGTGAAGGCCTTGGTAAAAGAGTAGCGGTCGGGAAAGCCACACGATTCGGCGACGGATTCGATTGGGAGGTTACCGAAGGCAAGAAGCCGGGAGGCTTCCCGGACTCGAAGCTCACGCAAATACCGGTGAGGGGGGATCCCTAGCTCCCGCCGAAAGGAGCGGGCGAAATGGTCCTCGCTGAGCCCGCAGTGCCGGGCAAGGAGGGGGACGGTAAGGGGTTTATCGAAGGCCTCTTCGATGTGGGCGAGGGCCTTGCGGATCCGCGGGTCGGAGACGGCTGAGGGGTTCCCGGAGAGGCGTCCTTCCCGCAGGAGATCCGCCCAGAGCAGGTGGACGAGGCCGAGGGTGAAGGCATTACCCGCCTGTGCATGAAGAGACGGGTTTTCCATCCATTCGGGCCAGGTTTTGACAAGGGACCTCAGCCGGGCTGGGTTGCCGATTTCGAGGGGTTGTTGGAAGGCCTGTTTTACGGCAAGGCGCGGCAGGCCGGAGATCTCAAAGTGGGCATAGGTGTGCCGGACCTGGTCCTGTTGGTTGTGGCAATGGAAAGGAAGCCATGATGGGAGAAGGTAGAGGCGGCCGGGGTGGAGATCGCAGGTTCCACCGTCCCAA
>CAYQKH010000024.1:0-28725 GCA_964417945.1 uncultured Opitutales bacterium | reverse complement strand
GCCTCCTCTCTCTCGCCGGACTTGGCGCCTTCCTGCTCTACCGCAAACGCCGCAAAGCCGCCTGATCGATCGGCTCACTTCATCCGGGCCTGAGAAAAGCTCGTGAACTGGTCACTGAGCATTTCCTGGTTCTCCAGAATGAACCAGCCTGCCAGCGAAAGCACCAGGATCGCCAGGGTCAGTTTCGGCTTCTTTTTCAAGCCCAACCCCAACGCAAGGAGCCCCACAAAGACCAGCACCAGTGCGGCTTCCGGTGGGAGTTCTACAAGAAAGGTCAGATGATAGGACATATCCAAACTATACTGCAAGGACACACCTTTCGTAAGTCCTTTTTTGTTAATTAAATATGAAATAAAAGGGCCGTGAGGGCTTTCCCTTTCCAACCATGGGCTCAACTCCCCAGCAAAATGGCCGACTCCCCGCTTACTTCACCTTTAATTGCGTCACATTCGCAATCTCTCCCCGCAGCGTATCCGACTGCTCAAGCCCGACAATACTCAGAACCGAGCAGACCAGAAGGAGAACGGTGGCTTTCGGATGGTGCCTCAGGCCAACGGCAAGGCCAATAACCATCCCGAACAACAGGACGATCCCGAAGACCGGAGGAAGACTGGAAAATAGAGCTAAGGTGTTCATGTCTCTAATTAGATCGGAACTCACCGATCTCCCTTAAAGGCCTTTTTTTATTTTTTCTCATGGGATCAAGGCGATCCTCCCCTGAGCCGAAAACAAATGCGCCAGCCCCGGAGGGCGACGATGCATTGTTCCCGCTTCGGATAAAGAACAGGGGTTGGCGTCAAAGAGGCATGCCTTCTGGAGTCCTCATCTCTTGCTAAAGCCCCTCTCGGGTCCAACCGCTGTTCAAGGACCGCTCCGCCAAACCATCCCCCCCGGACCGCCGAGCCCCAGCTCGGCCCAAGGAAATAACCTGGTTCCGCCACGCTTCCGCGACCTCGCTCAAGCTTGCCCTCCGAAGCGTCAGCGAAGGACGGGACGAACCCAAACGGGTTCCCCTGCCACGCCGTAGTCCCGTCAGGGCGAAGGCGGGTCATCCCGTTCACGCCCAAATCCTGCAGAGGCAGGATTTGGGCCCTCAGGGATTCGAACCCTGGACCAAAGGATTATGAGTCCTCTGCTCTAACCGCTGAGCTAAGGGCCCGTCTGGGGAAATAATAATGTTGCTGCAATCCCGCCCGCGAATCAACCGCATACTTTTTTCCCGCGTAGGAGCGTCTTTACGTCCCAAACCTGAATCTTGGAGGTGCAATCCAAACTGCATTCGGAGCCGGGTTCGGTGCGTCGACTCGTCAAAAAACACCCCGTAATCGCCCCGTCTATCGACCGGTGCGTTTCTTTTTCGCCAACTGTTGAGCAATCGAAAAACGGACTTGGGCTTCGAGGCGCTCGACCTCATCGGGGTCCATGTCGGAGTCCTCGGCTTCCCGAAGGGCAGCCTCGGCTCGGCGTTGGGCTTCTTCGACCTCTGACATATCGATATGCTGGATATCGATGGCCGCCTCCGTCATCACGGTAACGTGGTCTCCTTGGATTTCTGCAAATCCCTTGTCCACCGCGAGGTATTCTATTTTCCCTCCACCGAGGCTAACTTGCAGTTCGCCGGCTTCGAGCATTGTCAGAAGGGGGATGTGCCCGGGCAGGATACCAATTTCACCCTGACGAGTCGGCAAGACGACCGAATCCACTTTCTGGGAGTAAGCCTCACGCTCCGGTGTGACGATCTGAAGGGTTAAGACCATTGGGGATTCTAAGTAAATTCGAATTTAGCGATTCCGGATGCGTGCATTCGGCTCCTCAGTTTGCTTCCGCGGTTTCAAGGACGGCGTCAATGTTACCTTTGTAGAGGAAATCGTTCTCGTTTATCTGGTCAAACTCGCCGGCAAGGATGCGCTTGAAACCCTTGACCGTATCCTCGATAGCAACGTATTCCCCGGAAACTCCGGTGAAAACTTCCGCCACGTGGAACGGCTGGGACAGGAACTTTTGGATTCGCCGGGCGCGGGCCACAATTTGCTTATCTTCAGGGGATAACTCGTCGAGGCCAAGGATCGCAATGATGTCCTGCAGGTCCTTGTAGCGCTGGAGCACCTGCTGGACACCCCGGGCCACTTCATAGTGCTCCTGTCCGACAATCTTCGGATCGAGGGCTTTGGAGGTGGACCCAAGCGGATCCACCGCCGGATAAATCCCCAACTCCGCAATCGAGCGCTCCAATACGATCGTCGAATCCAGGTGAGCGAAAGTGTTGGCCGGGGCCGGGTCGGTCAAATCGTCCGCCGGCACATAAACCGCCTGGAAAGAGGTGATCGATCCCTTCTTCGTCGACGTAATCCGTTCCTGGAGGATCCCCATTTCCTGGGCCAGCGTCGGCTGGTAGCCGACGGCCGAGGGCGAGCGACCAAGCAGCGCCGATACCTCGGAACCCGCCTGCGAAAAACGAAAAATGTTATCGATGAAGAGCAAAACATCGAGGCCCTTCTCATCACGGAAGTATTCCGCCATCGTCAAACCGCTGAGCGCCACCCGCATCCGCGCGCCAGGAGGCTCATTCATCTGGCCAAATACCAGGGCCACTTTCGAGTTGGGGATGTTCTTCTGGTCGATGACCCCGGACTCCGACATTTCCCAGTAGAGGTCATTCCCTTCGCGGGAGCGCTCCCCTACCCCGGCGAAAATGGAATAGCCCCCGTAGGCCTTCGCGATGTTGTTGATCAGCTCCTGGATAATGACCGTCTTGCCGACCCCGGCACCGCCAAAGGCACCTACCTTCCCCCCGCGCACAAAAGGACAGACCAGGTCGATCACCTTGATTCCCGTTCCGAGGATTTCCGCCTCCGTCGACTGGTCGACCAACAGCGGAGGATTCCGGTGGATCGGCCAGCGGATTTCGGCGTCACAGGGACCTCGCTCGTCCACCGTATCTCCGGTGACATTAAAAATCCGTCCCAACACTTTTTCCCCGACCGGAACCGAGATGGAGTTCCCTGTCGCGACCAGCTCCATATTCCGAACAAGTCCTTCCGTCGAACTCATCGCCACCGCTCGGACGACCCCGTCACCCAAGTGCTGCTGGACTTCCAGCACCAGTTTGGTCTCCTCTTCGTTGACGCTGAAGGTCACCTCGAGAGCTTCGAAAATTTCCGGGACCTTGTCTTCGTCGAAGGCAACATCGACCACGGCTCCCATTACTTGGCGGATTTTTCCTTTATTCATATCTAATTGTGAAGGATGAATTAAAATCTGTGAACCAGTCCTTTGTGGATTTGATGATGGATGCAAAAATTGAATGGGGTTTAGTATGAGTTCGATGTACTTGCCGCGGCAGCCGCAATCTCCAGCACCTCCTGGGTAATCGCCGCTTGGCGCGCCTTGTTGTATTCCAAAGTCAGTTCGTCGACCAGTTTCGACGCGTTGTCCGTCGCGCTCTTCATCGCGACCATTCGGGCGCTGTGCTCCGAGGCCTTGGTCTCCAGCACCATCTGATAGATCTCCTGCTTGACGAACAGCGGGGGCAGCTCCGCCAGGATTTCTTCAACCGAGGGCTCAAATTTTATCTCCCGATGGTCCTCTGGGAACTCTTCGGGTATTCGGGAATCGCGTTTGGCAAGGGCGTGAAGCTTTTTCGTTAATTCGTCCAGTCCCGAGAGAGGAACCAGTTGCGCCTCCACCGGGGTTTGCACCAGCGTATTAATGAAACGGGGATAAGTGACCTCAATCGTATCGATCGTTCCCGCTTCGAAATCTTTCAACATCGCTTCCGTTAAGATCCGGATCGAACGAAAGGAGACCTTATCAGAAACCTCGTAATCCGCAGCCAGTTCTCTCGCGGTCCGGCTGATGTATTGAACGGCCTTTCGGCCTACCGCGTAGTAGCGACACTTCTCCTTTTCCTGGTTCTGGGTCAGGAAGCGGAAAAGGTTCGAATTCAAGGGCCCGCAGAGTCCACGATCGGTGGAGAGGAGGAGGATTCCCCGCGTCTTCACCTCCCGATCCACAAAGAGCGGATGTTCCAGACGTTCCACCTTGTGGGCTACCACATTGAGAATATCCGCGAGAAAAACGGCGTAAGGGATTCCCGCACTCGCCTGCTCCTGGGCGCGTTTCATCTTCGACGCCGCCACCAGTTGCATCGCCTTCGTGATCTGCCGGGTATTTTTAACCGACTTAATTCGCCGTTTGATGTCTCTTAAATTAGCCATCTTATAAAGGTAGAATGAAAACTGCAGAATACAGAAAGCTTCCCAACGATCGATTGAGATTGGGAACGAAAGCTCAACCGAGTCCTATTTCCCTCCTTCCGGATTCTGCATTCACCGTTCTGCATTATCCCGAGTAGGTGCTTTTCCAGGCCTCAATCGCCTTCTTCAGTTCCGCTTCGGTCGCTTCATCAAGGTTTTTCGTGCTTCGAATCTTGTCCATTACCCCCGTGGCGACGGATTCGAGATTCTCTCGAAGGCTGTCTGCCGCTTTAACAATGACATCTGTCTCAATGCCGTCAAAATAGTTATTCTGTACGGCCCAGATGAGGCCCACCTGAATTTCCACCGGCATCGGGTTGAATTCGGTCTGCTTGAAGAGTTCGACGATGCGCCCCCCCCGATCGAGAATGGACTTCGTTTTCGTATCAAGATCGGAACCAAACTGGGCAAAAGCGGCCAGCTCGCGGTAGTTCGCCAACTGCCCTTTGATCTTTCCAGCCACCTTTTTGATCGCCTTGATTTGGGCCGAGGAACCCACCCGACTGACTGAAAGTCCGACTGAGACCGCCGGACGGATCCCCTGGTTGAAAAGATCGGTTTCAAGGTAAATCTGCCCATCCGTAATCGAAATGACGTTAGTCGGAATGTAGGCCGAAACGTCGCCTGCCTGCGTCTCGATGATCGGCAAGGCGGTCAGGGATCCTCCTCCCGCTTTTTCATTAAGACGGGCGGCCCGTTCGAGCAGGCGGCTGTGCAAATAGAAAACATCCCCAGGGTAGGCTTCCCGGCCCGCCGGTCGCTTCAAAACGAGGGAGATCTGCCGATAGGCCGCGGCGTGCTTGGTCAGGTCATCGTAGACGATGAGCGCGTCCTTTCCGTTTTGCATGAACCATTCACCCATCGCCGCGCCTGCGAAGGGGGCGATGTAAAGGTTGGCCGGGTTATCCGCCGCCGGGGCCGCCACCACAATCGTGTATTTAAGGGCGTCGTGTTCTTCGAGCACCTTGATCGTCCGCGCGATGTTCGACTGTTTCTGCCCAACCGAAACATAAATGGAATAGAGCGGACGAAAATCAGGATCCCCGCTCTCTTCCCCCTGGCGGTTGATTTTCGCCTGGTTCAGGATCGTGTCGATCGCGATCGCCGTCTTTCCCGTCGAACGGTCACCGATTATCAATTCGCGCTGACCCCGACCAATCGGAATCATCGAGTCAATCGAGATGATCCCGGTTTGAACCGGCTGGTCCACCGACTTGCGGGGGATGATGCCGGGCGCAATCCGTTCCACCGGGTAGAGCTCGTCCGACTGGATGTCACCTTTCCCGTCTATCGGCTGTCCGAGAGAGTCGACCACCCGCCCCAACATGGGCAGGCCCACCGGAACGGAGAGTAGACGACCCGTCGTTTTCGCCTCGTCTCCCTGTTTTAGGCCACTCACGTCACCCATCACCACGCAACCCACCTCGTCTTCCTCAAGATTCAGTGCGATTCCGAAAGTTCCCCCAGGGAACTCGATCATCTCGTTAGACATTACTTTGCTCAAGCCTTCGATCCGGGCCACCCCGTCGGCGATCGAAACGATTTCTCCGACGTTTTCCTTTGTCACCTCGGCGTTGAGTTTCGAAATTTCCTGCTGAATCTGTTCAACAATGCTACTCATGGGTATGGTTTGCGTTAAAAGGTTGTCCTAGCGAACGTGAGATTGAATAAGATTGAGTCGCCCGGCGACCGTGTGGTCGATCACATCATCCCCCACCCGGATACGGATTCCGGCGATTAGTTCAGGATTGGATTTCATCTTCAAGGCCAGTGGGCGATCATATTCTTTTTCCAAATGGGCCTTTAGTTCCTCCACCGCGAGTTCGGAGAGCTCCCCCGCGTGCTCAATGGAAAGGGTTGAAAAACAAATCTCGCGAACAATTACCCCTTCATAGGCCAATAAAATTTGACGCAGTCCGCGAGGTTCGGCCTCAACCAGCGCACGTAAAACTTCTGCTATCCGTGCTTCCGAAACCAGTCCGTGTTCCTTGGAAACCTCGACAAGGTTCAAAGCAAATTTTCGATACTTTCGATTTACTTTCATCGGGAAGGAAGTCAGCTGCTGTATAACTCCTTGGCGGCGGCCTCACTCAGGCGGTTGCGCTCGGTAGCGTCCAGCTCTTTCCTCAGCACTTTCCCTGCCGTGGCCACTACCAGTCCCGCTACCTCTTTGCGGACGTCGCTGAGCATTTTCTCGCGTTCAGCCTCAATTGTAGTCTCCGCGCGTTTTAGCATATCCTCTGTCTTTGAGGCCGCCTCCGCAATTTGCTTGTCATAAAGCACCTTTGCCTGTTCGCGCGAGTTCGCAATGATCTTCTGAGCCTCAGCATTGGCCTGCTTCAACGCCTCCGTCTGTTGGCGCTCACTCTCCGCCAGTTGGCTTTTCATCTCCTCGGCATATTGCAGACCGTCCGAGATTTTGGTCTGTCGCTCTTCCAGGGTCGAGAGAACGGGCTTGAACGCAAATTTGTAGAGTAGAGCCGCGACAATCAAAAAATTGATCGCCTGAGCGATTATTATCCGCCAATCGATACCGAACTGGGCCACGAGGCTATCGTCGCTACTCGCCGCGGCGAAGAAAAAAAAGGAATCCATCATCGGTGAGGGTAATTAAGTAAAGGGAAAAAGCCGACCCCGGTGAGCGGGGTCGGCCGTAGAGGGGAAACTACATGGTTCCGAGGAACAGGGAATAGAAGGCAACCGCCTCCGCGAGGGCCATCCCCAGAATCGATTGAACAAGGATTTTTCCGGAAGCACCGGGATTGCGGCCCACTGCTTCCACGGCTTTGGTGCCGACGAGGCCCACCCCTATGGCGGCGGCCGTGCAGCCCAGTCCCGCGGTGATCCCCCGGGCAATGTTTCCTTCGAGTGCGGCAAGGATGATATCTAACATGGTGTTTGGTTTTCGGTTGTTTTAATCGTGTTCGAGGCCGTCCAAGCTAACTTTCCAACGCAAGGTCCCGGCCGGGAAAGGTTAATGTGCGTGTTCGTGGTCTCCTCCTTCGTGGTTACAGATGAGGCCGATGTAGACCGCTGCCAGGAGCGTGAAGACCAACGCCTGAACCAACCCGATCAGCAATTCCAGAAAATAAAAGGGAACCGGGACCAGATAAGGCAGCGCGGGAATCAGATTCGTCATCCCGGTGAGGAGATTTTCTCCTCCAAATACGTTGCCGTAGAGTCGGAACGAAAGCGAAATCAGCCGGAAAAACCAGGAGATCAACTCGATGAAGCCTACACCGATGAAAATCGGGGTCAGCAGGATAAACATCACCGTCCCTACCTCCCGCTTTTCCGCCTTGTTCCCAAACCAGTCATAAATCAGCGCCTTCAATCCGGCATAGCGGAAAACAAAATAGATCCACAAAAGCTGCACGACTGCTGCCAGGGCGAGCGTCATGTTCAAATCGGCGTTGCCGGGACGCTGCCAATATTTCAGCTGCGTCGAATCGCCCGAACCATACTCTATTCCGAAGGCACCGACCCCGGGGATCAAACCACTCCAGTTTTGGATGAGAATAAAAGTGAACAAACCGACTAGGAGCCAGAAAGTCGGCCGGACCATATGACTTCCGACAATCGGTTCAACAAGGTCCTTGATCCCCTGAACCAAGCTCTCAACGACCGCCTGTCCCTTCCCCGGCACCAGCGTCGGCTTCCCTACCATCAGCCGGATAGCGACGATGATAATCAAAGAAATGATCCAGCTCGTTACCATCGAATTGGTTATCGGAAAACCGCTATCCGTTCCAGGTATCCGGAAAAGAACATAGGGACTGGGGCTCACTCCCGCCTTTTCCTTATCATCAGAAGCCGCTACAGAATCAATCGCCGCTTTCGTTTCATTGATGATCGACGCCTCCGGCGATCCCATCACCGGAAGCAATCCAACCATAAAAATGGCGGCCAGGACGTGTAGGCTTCTGCTGAAAATCATACCCGGTTGTGAATTCTTGGTTAAGGGGGGGGAACACGTTTTAGTGAAGAAAGCAATTATCCTCGTCAACCCCGGAATCGCCGCAGGAAACCTAGCTAATGGTTTCTTGCGGCTTGGTTATTAGCCTGGCTTATGCCAAGGCGGTGTGCCGAGTGCCTTTTCCCTTTCCATTCCCTTTTCAAACCCTACCCTCTGTCCATGGCCCAAATTCCAAATGTTACCGGGAAGATTGCCGAATTGCGTGAAAACAAGCATGCGAAATCCCTGACCCGTTCCACGCTCCCCCACCCTTCATCCAAAAGAACTTCCCCGAAACAAATTAAGCGGAAACCGCCCATGACGTCCGAACGGAAAATTGCCTCCAACCCGGTCGTCCTTATCGTTTATTCTGGGGTCTTTGTCGGGCTTCTGGCACAGCTCATTCTCATCAGTCTGCTCGATCTTCTCTGAGCCCTATCAGCGAGTGCCAGTTGTTCATCATCTCCTGGTAATGACTTCCGTGCTCAAATAGCCATTCGCCCGATGGGTCGATCGTCCAGCCCGGAGCCGATTCAAGGTGTTTCCGGGTCCATTCATAAAAGCGTCGATGGTCTGTCCGGAAATAGAGTCGGGCTCCCCGATTCGTCTTCCCGTGCAAAAAACTCAAAAATTCCGGCTGAACCAAGCGTTTCTTGTGGTGCTTGGCTTTCGGCCAGGGGTCGAGAAAGTACAAACAGACCAGTTCCCAACCGATCCCCTCCGGTGTCGCCTCCAATAACTCCACCGCCTCCCCCTTCAGAAAATGCACGTTGGTCAATCCACGCTTCCGCACCTTTTCCCCTGCCAACCGGATTCTCCGTGAACGGAGATCCACCCCTACACATTCTATTTCCGGATGCTTCTCACCGTAGGCCGCCAACCAATGCCCATGCCCGCATCCCAATTCCAACAGCGTCCTCCTCCCAATCGGGATCTTTTCTTCCAAACGCTCCCGTAACTCCCCAATCCGCTTCGCCCGTGCTTCCGCCAGCCACTCCATTACGCCCTCCCGGCTCTGGTTCCTCCGTTGCTTCATTCCGTCCGGTTGTCGTGCCTTTTGACGAAAAGGCAGTGTCTCCCAAGTCTATTTACCTGACTGTCTGGTCAATCTCATTTCCCGCACCAACCGATCCCCCTCCGAGAAAGTCGCTTTCGGCGACCGGGAGGGAAAAAGTAATTGAAGTGCCGTTCCCGGGTTCGCTCCTCGCGGAGATCTCACCTCCGTGCAGGAGGACGATGTGCTTGACGATGCTGAGCCCGAGACCGGTCCCTCCCCGCTCCCGGGATCTCCCTTTATCCACGCGGTAAAATCGCTCAAAAATATGAGGGAGGTCTTTCTGGGGAATGCCGATTCCATCATCAATGACCGAGCATTCGACAAAATCCCGCGTTTCAGAAAACCGCAGGCGGAGGGTCAACCGGGTAAAGGGGCCGGCATAACGGAAAGCGTTGTCGATAAGATTCTCGATGGCTTGGGTAATCCGAACGCCATCGATGTGGAGGGTTTCGATCCCCTCCTCGCAATCCAACTCGAGAACTTGCTTTTCGGGGTCGAGCCGGGACTCAAAATTCTCCAGGATATCCCCGATCATCGTCGGCAAATGGTGAGCGCTCCGCTTCAGCTTGTCCGGCCCCGACTCCAGGCGCGAAAGGGTGAGCAGGTCCTCGATCAAGATATGAAGCCGATCCACGCTCTTCAGGATTTTAACGAGGAAGCGTTCACGGCTTTCGCGGGGAAGCTCGTCATGGTCCTCGACGAGGGTCTCAGAATACCCCTTGATCACGGTCAACGGGGTTTTCAGCTCATGGGAGACATTTGCAACGAACTCCTTCCTTAATTTTTCCAGCTCCTTCAGGCGGGAGATATCATGAAGCACCAGCAAGATCATCTGCTCGCCCTCCTCCCCCAGGTTGGAAAGCGGAGAACCGGACACTTCGAACCAGAGGACCTGGTTTCCCCGGTTTACCTCGATTTCCCGTCGATCCATCAATTGCCCCGATTTGATGTGGTTCAAGTAGTCAAGGAACTCGGCGCTTTTCAGGATTTGCTCCATCCGCTTTCCTTGCAGGGAACGGCCTTCACCGAGGATCTGACAGGCACTCTCATTCGCCATCGCGACAAAGTTCGAGGGGTCGACGATCAGGACGGCTTCCTGCATGTATTCAAGAGCGACTTCCAACTGAGGCAGTGAATTCGAGGCGAGGGCGCTGAAACGAACATCCGTCTCAATTAACCGGCGCACGTTCTTGCTCAGGAGATCGACCGGATGCAGCTTCGGCCAACCAAACGGCCGATCCAAAAGGAAAGTCTTCTTCACCTCAATCGACTGGTTCATTTTGCCAATCAATCGACCGAGACGGGCCAGCCGAAACCAGAGGAACAGAGATAAGATGCCCAGGAAAATGAGGGCTAAATAGTGCATGGCGTGCTCAATTAAACATCGACCACACGATATCCCACCCCCCGAACCGTTTCGATAATATTCATGTGTTCGCCGAGCTTTTCCCGCAAACGGCGCACATGCGTGTCAACCGTCCGAGTTTCGATCTCCGAATCATAGTTCCATACGTTGATCAAAAGGTTCTCCCGGGTTTGCACCCTCCCTTTGTGCTCCATCAAGAGTTTCAGTAAGCGAAATTCCGTGGCGGTCAGATCCACTTCCCGATCCTCTACCGTCAACCGGTGCTGGTCCTCATCAATGATGACCGACCCGACCTGAATCCGGCTGCCCGCCGGGTTGCTGTCTTTCTGCGAACGCTTGAAGATCGATTTCACCCGTAGGAGCAGTTCCTTGCTGTTGAAAGGCTTGGCCACGTAATCATCCGCCCCGGTTTCCAATCCCTTTATCCGGTCCTCCGTCTCCCCTTTGGCGGTGAGAAAAATAATCGGAACGTGCTTGAGAATCGGGTCCGCCCGGATCATCCGGCAGATCTGAATGCCGTTCAGCTCAGGCATCATGATGTCTAAAATAAAAAGATCCGGACGAAAATCCCGAGCCTTGCCCATAATCATCAACGGATCATTGATAATTTCGGCGGAAAAACCGTCCTGCTTGAGCTTGTAACTGAGGAGCTCCGTGACGTCCGGCTCGTCATCGACGACCAGAACCTTTTTACCGGCATACGGATTATTGATCTTCATGGGTGCCTTGATCGTTTGAGATTTCCAACCATTAACCCTTTTTCGGATTTCCAATTCAAGATAAAACGATATACCCTTAAACCATTGAACCCTAACAGTTTATGGAATTTTTACTCCTTTGGATTTCCTTGTCACCCAAATTTTACATTAACGGCGGATTTTGTTTGTCCGTCGCGCCCCTGCGTCCAACGCAACCATCAAAACCGATAGATCCGCCGGATTGACCCCGCTGATCCTTCCGGCCTGTCCCAGCGTCGTCGGCCGGATCGCTTCCAGCTTTTCCCAGCATTCCGTCCGCAAACCCCGAATTTTTTGATAATCGAGGCCTTCAGGAATCCGAATCTTCTCGAGGTGCCGGAACTTTTCAATCTGCCGGACCTCCCGCTCGAGATAGCCTCGATACTTCACCTGGTAGACAATTTCCTCCCGCGTCCCCCGCGGTAATGTCTGGTACGCTTCCGGAAATTCCGATTCCGCCCCCCCCCTTCGAAGAAAATCTCCAAAAGTCCCTCCTCTGGTCTTTTCCTTTTCAAGGCGATCGACCCAGTGCTCGATCTGGAGCACCTTTTCCTCGACCCGGACCCGGCGCTCCGGTGGAAGCAAACCGTGCTCCGTCGCATGTCCCACCAATCGAAGCTCCGCACTGTGGTGGTTGAACAAAAGGCGGTGCTCCGCACGACTCGTAAACATCCGGTAGGGTTCACGGGTTCCCTTCGTCACGAGATCGTCGATCAGAACGCCAATGTAGCTTTCGTCCCGGCCTATGATCAACGGCTTTCCGCCCCGTATTTTTTCGACTGCATTGACCGCGGCCACCAACCCCTGGGCCGCCGCCTCCTCATAGCCACTCGTCCCGTTGATCTGTCCCGCAAAAAAGAGGTTCTCCACCTTCTTTGACTCCAGTGTCGGATACAGCTGAGTTGGAGGCGCAAAATCATACTCCACTGCATAAGCCGGTCGGAGCAAGGCC
Organism: uncultured Opitutales bacterium; assembly: GCA_964417945.1. Lineage (GTDB taxonomy): Bacteria > Verrucomicrobiota > Verrucomicrobiia > Opitutales > JABSRG01 > CAYQKH01. The sequence goes on along the minus strand of CAYQKH010000024.1, from coordinate 16,402 downwards.
GCTTCCTCCAATCCTTCGACGGTCCGGAGCATCGCCAGCTGCACGTCAAACGGCAGGCTCGTCGAGATGCCATTGACGTAATATTCGTCAGTGTGGCGCCCCTCCGGCTCCAGAAAAAGCATGTGCCGGGGCTTATCCGGAAACTTCACCACTTTGTCCTCAATGCTCGGGCAATACCGGGGCCCCGTTCCCTGGATTGCTCCCCCATAGAGGGCCGACCGGTGGAGGTTTTCCCGAACCAGGGCTTCCGTCCGTTCATTCGTGTAAGTGATCCAGCAGGAGACCGGATCCGCTCCCGGCTCCCAACCCAGCAAATACTGGCCGGTTTGTTCCACGTGGAACAAACTGTTCTCCAGGCTCCGCGTATCCCAGAAAGCAAAAAAGACGGGATCCGGGTCGGCTTTTTGCTCCTCAAGCCCTTCAAATCGAATAGAACTTCCAAGGATCCGCGGCGGGGTTCCCGTTTTCAAACGCTCCAACTCAATTCCAGCCTCAAGAAAGGAACCGGAGAGACTTTTGACGGAAAAATCTCCCATTCGTCCCCCTTCATTCCGATTTTGCCCCACGTGTAAAAGGGCGCGGAGAAAGGTGCCGGTCGTCACAACCACGGTCCGGCCATAAAAGGAGACGCCGAGATTGGTTGCGACCCCGGAAACTTGGCCGCTGTCGAACAAGAGCCCGGTCACCATCGCTTGGAAGGTCTGGATTCGCGGGTTCAGTTCAAGAACATGTTTCATCCGGAACTGGTAGGCCTTCTTATCACATTGGGCCCTCGGAGCCTGGACGGCGGGGCCCTTGGAAGCGTTCAAGAGACGAAACTGGATAGAGGTCACGTCTGTATTCACCGCCATTTCACCCCCCAAAGCGTCCATTTCCCGGACCATATGCCCCTTCGCCTGACCCCCGATTGCCGGATTACAGCTCATTTGAGCAACCGTATCGAGGTTCCCCGTCAGGAGAAGCACATCCGCACCCATCCGCGCGGCGGCCAGGGCAGCTTCACAACCGGCGTGACCCGCTCCACAGACAATGACATCATAGGGCTCGTGGGGAGCAGAACGAATGGGGGAGGGGTTCATTTTCCGATACAAAAATTCTTAAACAATTGATCGAGCATCGCCTCGTTATCGACCTTCCCGAGAATCTCTCCGAATCCGTCAAGGGCGAACCGCAACTCACCGGCAATCCATTCAGTGCCTTCGCCATCACGGGCCATCTCCAAAGCGCGAATGAGATGCTGTTGGATGCCTTCCAGGGCGGTGGCGTGTCGAGCGTTGACCAGAACGAGGTCGGCCGGAGGAGTAAAGCGTGAATGGTTCAGCTTATTTTCCCAGGCAGTAAGGAAGGCACCAAAGCCTTCGCCGGTTTCCAGGGATAGCTGTAGGTGGTCGGTTTGAGGAAGAAAATTAGGCTGGGAATGGCTTCCTTTCAGGTCAATTTTGTTTTCAAGCACGAGGCTCGTTGAGGCCTTTAATCGGTGAAGGACAGATTCCGAGAGGGGAGGGGAGGGGAGGGTTGAATCGACCACCAGAAGGTGGAAATCCGCGGATTCCACCAGCTCGAGGGTCTTTTGGATCCCCCGCTCTTCGAGAGCGCTCGAGGGCGCGTGAATTCCTGCCGTATCCATTAATTGAATACAATGGCTGCCGAGGAGGAAACGCTCCCGGATGTAGTCCCTCGTCGTCCCCGGCTCCTCGCTGACGAGGGCGCGCTCTTCGCCCATCAAGCGATTGATAAGGCTGCTTTTTCCCGCGTTCGGAGCCCCGAGGATGACTGTCTTGATTCCATCGGAAATCAAATCGCGAAAATGGGCGGCATCCCTTACCTCCCCAAGGCGCGAGGCCACTTCGCGGATGGCTTGGAGAGGTCCCTTCGAATTCTCCGGAGGGAGGTCCTCCTCAGGAAAATCAATATAGGCCTCAAGCGCAGCGAGGGCACCGAGGAGTTGGTCGCAGCAGTCGGCAACCCATGTCCCGATCGAACCTCGCAATTGCCGACGGGCCATTTCGAGTGCATGCGAGCTTCGCGCCTGAATTAGGTCGCCGACTGCCTCCGCCTGGGTCAAGTCCAGTTTTCCGTTCAGAAAAGCCCGGCGGGAAAATTCACCGGGTTCGGCAACCCGGGCTCCCCGGGAGACGAGATCCTCGACGATCTCCTGCACGATAACGGGGTTCCCATGTGCGCACAGCTCGAGAAGAGGTTCTCCCGTGAAACTTTTCCCATCGGCATAGAAGGTCGCCACAATTTCATCAATCCAGGCACCGTCACGGTTCCAATAACGCCCAACGGACGCAACCCGATGAGGGAGGGGTTCCTCCCTCCCTAGAACGGCCTTGCCCAAATCGGCTGCCACCGGTCCGCTCAAGCGGATGATCGCCAGGGCGGATTCTCCCCAGGGCGTTGCTGGGGCCACAATCGTGTCATTGGTGTAAATCATTCGAGAACCGGCCAACAAAAGCGAAATCTGTCACGGAATCAACGCGGAAACCGTTTCAATCATTTCTGAAAAGGCAGAGGCGGCTGACCCCAGCCGCCCATTTATCAATACCAGACCGGCAGGCCCTCAGTTGTCTTCGGATTCGCTGGAAGCCTCGTCATTCACCCCCTTCGCAAGGGTGTCCCCAACCTGAACTTTTACCTTTTCAAGAATCGCCGCTTCGATTTTTTTCCGCTTTTCGGGATCTTCCACCAAAGCGCTTTTCGCGGCCTCGCGCCCTTGACCAAGCAGGTCCCCTTCAAAACTGATCCACGCCCCCTTTTTCTCGAGAATTTTCTGGTCAATTCCAAGGTCGATGAGGGAGCCGTTTCGCGAAATCCCTTCGTCATACATGATATCAAACTCACACTCCGTGAAGGGTGGGGCGACCTTGTTTTTGACGATCTTTAAACGCGTGCGGTTCCCTACCACTTTACCGGAAGAATCTTTAATCTGTCCGATTCTCCGAATGTCCATTCGGACCGAAGAGAAGAACTTCAAGGCCCGTCCACCGGGTTGGGTCTCAGGACTTCCAAACATCACCCCGATCTTTTCCCGAATCTGGTTAGTGAAGAGGCAGACACACCTCGATTTACTGATCGCGGCGGTCAGCCGCCGCATCGCCTGGCTCATCATCCGCGCCTGTAAACCCACCGTGGTATCCCCCATCTGCCCGTCCAGTTCGGTTTTCGAAACCAGCGCCGCCACTGAGTCCACGACAATGACGTCCACCGCTCCAGACCGGATCAATGTTTCGGTGATGTTCAAAGCATCCTCTCCACTCTCTGGCTGAGAGACCATCAGGTTTTCAATATCGACCCCAACCACCCGTGCATAGCGAGGATCCAGCGCGTGTTCCACATCGACAAAAACTGCCGTCCCACCAAGGCGCTGAGCCTGCGCGATGATACTCAGGCAAAAAGTCGTTTTCCCCGAACTTTCTGGTCCGTAAATTTCACAGACACGCCCACGGGGCAGCCCCCCTACGCCGAGGGCAAGGTCAATCGCAACCGATCCGCTGGAGATGACATCGATCTCCATCCGATTCGCATCCCCCAGCCGCATCAAAGCTCCCTCTCCAAACTGTTTGTTAATTTGGGACACCGCGAGGTCGAGGGCCTTCGTGTCCGGTTTATCCGATCCTGCTTTCTTTGCTGCCATAATCATAGAAGGGAAGGGAATCCTAAAAATTGTCGAGAATCAATCTTAAAGTGAAATTTTGTTCACTGCTTATCGGGAGCCCTTTTTTGATCAACTTGACATTCGAGATTCTCCGTTTTCCAAATGATTAACAATGGCGAAGACGATGGAAAGCCGCGCACCCAACCCCGGCCCGACCCCGCTTCCAAAAGGGTTGTTCTATGCACGGTGGGCGGGCCTCCTGACGGGGGCAATCCTCCTCCTCTATGGCCCCCTCACCGCCGCCGCTGCCACGGAACCCTCCGCCTTCGTCTTCTTCCGGACCTTCTATTTCAGCACCTTCGGCCTTCTCCTCCTCCTGCCGATCCATCGTATCCGGTCGAACCGCCTGTGGGGGGTGGCGTTCGCGGGACTCTGCCTGGCGGCGACCGCATTTGTCTTTCTCATGATCGTGACCATCATGTTCGACTACATCGCTGCGGCGGACCGGGGGGATCGTCTTGGCGTCCCGGGAAAGGAGGGAACCTTGGTGTTTTTTTCGCTGATGCAAGTTCCGGTTTCCCTGTTTTTACGAAAACCGGATTTGCTGGACTAAAACCGGACGGGGCGAGGTCTGGAATTTTTTACCAGGCGGCATTGCAAGGACAAGCTTTTCAGAGACCTTGAGCAGTTCACTCGCATGGCTTCTTTAAAGCACATCATCTGGGATTGGAATGGCACCCTCCTCAACGACACCACTCTCTGTGTCGCCATTATCAATGAAATCCTGGCCGCCGAAAGCCTTCCCACTATCGACGAGGAGACTTACCGGCGCACGTTCACCTTTCCCGTCCAAACCTACTACGAGCGCATCGGCCTGCACCGGCGGCCCAAGACCTTTGAGGAGCTCAGCGCGCAATATATCAAAGAATATAACCGACGTTGGAGCCAATGCACCCTCCACTCCGGGGTCCAAAAATGCCTGAAAAACCTTTCCGAACACGGGATCAGCCAGAGTATTCTTTCCGCGAGCGAAGAAAACGCCCTCCACGAGGCCGTCGACTACCATCAATTAAAGGGACATTTCCTCGGAGTGATCGGGCAGGGCGATATCTTCGCCCGAGGTAAACTAGAACGAGGACGCAAATGGGTCGAAGGACTTGGTTGGCCGCCCGAGGAGATCCTCCTCGTCGGCGACACCCTGCATGACTTTGAGGTTGCCAAAGCCATTGGACTGCAATGCCTTCTGGTTTCGCACGGGCACCAGTGCCACACCGTTCTCCAAAACGCAGGACTGCCCCTTTGCCAGAATTTTACCGATCTCCAGGAAATCCTCCAAGGGTGCAGGCCGTGGAACCTTTCCGTTTGATTCTAGACTACCCTATGGTGAAAAATTTTTTCTCTCCATTGCTTTTTGGCAGCCTCCTCCTTTTTCCTTTAAGCCTACATTCCGACGAGAACAACTCTATGCCCGAGAAAGAAACTCAACTCGAAATCGCCACTCTCGGCGGCGGCTGCTTCTGGTGCGTGGAAGCCGTCTACGAGCGCATCGACGGCGTCCACAAAGTCGTTTCCGGCTACGCTGGCGGCCGTGTCCAAAACCCGTCTTACCGCCAGGTCACCCAAGGAAACACCGGCCACGCGGAGGTCGTCCAGGTCTATTTTGATCCTGGGATCGTTACCTTTGGAGAAATCCTCCTAACCTTCTGGAAAGCCCACGACCCGACGACTCTTAACCGGCAGGGCGCGGATGTCGGGCCGCAATACCGCTCCATCATCCTCTACCAAGATGACCAGCAGAAGGAAATCGCGGAAGCCTCAAAAACGTCCGTCGCATCTCAATTCCGAGATCCCATCGTCACCGAAATCGCCCCCCTCGAAGAATTTTATCCTGCGGAAAACTATCATCAGAATTACTACGAGTTAAATCCCAACGCCGGGTATTGCAGCTATGTCATTCGCCCAAAACTGAAAAAGCTCGGAATGGATATCCAGCCTTTGGAGAATCCCTCTCCGGCGGAATGATCCGCTCTTCAACCCGCGAACGGGGTAGGGGAGACCTTCGGTTGAAACCGTTGCCACGCTAGTTTGGTGTTTCGGACGCAATTGGCGTGAAGCCGTGCAGTCAGGTGACGTTCGCGATTGTAACCGCCCCCATAAACCGCGACCAGCGGCACCCGCCAACGCAACACGCAGTCGAGGACAAGCTCGTCCCGTGTCTGCATCTCTTCAAGACTCAAGCGCAACTGCCCGAAACGATCATTTTCGTGGACGTCCGCCCCCGCTACCCAAAAGACTAGATCCGGTTCAAATTGCAGAAAGGCCGGTTCCAGGGTCTGTTCCAGTCGCTCAAGGTATTCCTCGCCACCCGCAAATCGTGGCAGTCCCACATCGAGGTCACCCGGAACCTTTCTCGCCGGAAAATTGCGCTCAACGTGAATGGAATAGGTGAAGACATACGGATCGGACAGGAAATAGTGATGCGTCCCGTTTCCCTGGTGGGCGTCCGTATCCACGACGAGAACATAAAGATCCGGGTGGAGCTCCCGAAGCCATTCGATTGCGAGAACGACATCGTTCAGGAGGCAAAACCCGTGCCCCCGGTCGGGAAAGGCGTGGTGCGTTCCGCCCGCAAGGTTGGCCGCCACTCCGTCCTCAAGAGCGGCGACACCCGCGGCAACCGTTCCCCAGGCCCCGATGCAGGACCGCCGAAACAAACGCGGATGCTGAGGCAGCCCGATTCGGTTCGCTTCGTAGCGGCTTAACCTCCCCGTTTCGATCCGCTTGAGATAATTTCGATCATGGATCCTCTCCAGTAACCGGCGTGGAAAATCAGGGGTCTCCACCCACGGTATCCCTTCCTCTTCAAGGATGGCCGCGGCCTCCGGGAACTTGTAGATCGGAAACGGATGCTCCGCCGGCAACGGAAAATAGGAATCCGGGTGGTAAAAACACTTCACAATCCCTAGGAAACCAATCTCCCTACTGGAGACAACCCGCCAAACCTTTTCCATGACGCCGACTCCAGAACCCTTCGCTCTCCTCCTCGCCTGCGCACTCCCGGCCGAGGCCGCCCCCCTCGTCCGCGCATTGGAGCTTCGCAAGGAAAACCGTCTCGGGGTCCTCGAATACTGGCGCCACCCGCAGGACTCCCTTTTCCTCGTCGTTTCCGGCATCGGGAAACTCGAAATGGCCGCCGCCACCGCCGCCGCATTATCGGGTCTCTCCGCCGCCGTCCTTCCGACCAGGGCTCTTAACCTGGGAATAGCGGCGGCCGCACCTTCCGCCGGACCTCCGGGCAAGGTTTATCAGGTGGTCAAGGTGACCGACCAAGCTTCGGCCCGGGATTCCTTCCCTGACCTGCTTCCCGAAACCGGTCTCTCCCCGGCCCTCCTGCGGACTGTCGACCAACCCCTCGAGAAACTCCCAACACCGCCGACCAATTCGGACCTCCCTATTCTCTACGACATGGAAGCCAGCGGTTTTTGGCAGGGCTGCAGACGCTTCCTTCCCAGTGATGCCATCCACTCATTGAAGGTCGTGACGGATTCCGGGTTCAACCCGGAGAACGCCACGCGTGCCTACGCCGGGATGAAAACCACCTGGGAGGCCGCGATTCCCGAAATCCTCGACGCCGTGAGGATACTTCAACGCCTTCCTGAACCAGCCCGACTTGAGGTTTCCTCAAAGATCCAGCAAGCGACGGAGGCCGCGATCCAACACTTGCGCCTCACCGCCTCGCAGGGGGCCGCCCTGCGCCGTCGGCTCTTTTATTCACTCGCCTCCGGACGCGATCCCCTTGCCCTTCTCCAATCGCTTCCCCGTCAACCGCAACCCGAGCAGGCGCACCAGCGCGATGCGGCATTCCAAAACCTTCTCCATGACCTCCTGGAATCCTGACTTTTCCCACCTTTACATCGAAAAGGGCACCGAGGCATCCCCGCTTCTTCAAACCGTTCTTCAACGCTACCCGGACGCCATCCGGATCCCGGTTGACGATTACCGTGACATCTTCAACCGGCCACGCCAGCGCTTCCAGCAACAGAAACAAAGCCTCAAACTCATCCTCGCACGGAAAAAGGACCCTCTGATCTACCCCGGCAGCGACAATGCCCAGAATTTCAACACCCCTAATTTCTTCTACATCACCCCTTTCCTCAACTGTCTCTACAATTGTGATTACTGCTTCCTCCAGGGAATGTATAGCTCGGCAAACCTCGTTCTCTTTTCCAACCAGGAGGCCATGGTCGAGGCCCTGAAAAAGGTCGCAGAAGACCCACCCGATCCGGATTTCCCCGTTTTTTGCGCCATCTCCTACAATACCGACCTCCTCGCCATGGAACCCTGGTTCGGTCTGGCCCGCTTCTGGATCGAGTCCACCCGCAACCTCCCCAACCTCAAAATGGAAATCCGTTCGAAAAGCGGAAATTTTCGCAGCCTGCGGGACCTCGCCCCCGCCGAGCATGCCATTCTCGCCTGGACCCTCTCCCCCGCCGCCGTCTTCCGGCAATACGAACACGGCACCGCCCCCCCCAACCTCCGTATGCGCGCCGCCGGGGAAGCGGCCAAGGCGGGTTGGCCGGTTCGGATCTGCATCGATCCCGTCCTCCACATCGACAATTGGCAGGATCACTACCGGGATTTGATCCAGCGCCTTTTCCAAACCGTTCCGCCCGAAAAAATTCTCGATCTCAGCGTCGGTGTTTTTCGCATGACAGCCGCTTACTACAAAACGATCCGATCCCGCGAACCTGCCTCCCCCCTATTCTACGCCCCATTCGAGCCCCGGGACGGACTCGTGAAATATCCCGATGCGCTCCAAGAGGAAATGATGGCCGCCCTCCACGGGTGGTTGTCCGATTACCTTCCGCCCGAGCGAATCGGCATCTGGGATTCCACGGAATAGGTTTTGCACTGCGAGAAACTTCTTGCTTCCCTGAGGGTTTAATCGAATGGACTGCGCAATCATTACAGGGGCCGACAACCCCATCGGACAAGCCATCGCACGGAAAATTATCGACATGGGCTACCGCGTCTACGGACTCGGCCAGTTCAAGCGGGGATCGGCTTTTGAACATCGACAATTCCACCCCATCGGGTGCGACCTGACCCAGCCGTCGAAGATCGGGGAATCCCTCGAATCAATCGCGGAAGAAAATCAGATCGTCTCCCTTCTTATCCACGCATCGCCGCTTTCGACTCTGCCCGGAAAGGACAGCGCGAGCCTCGACGGCCTCGAGCCCGGGGAGGTCGAGACCTTGATGCGAATGCAACTTCTCGGGCCCGTCCTCCTGAGCCGTCTCCTCTTAAAACCCTTGACCCGGACTCACGGGCACATCGTCTTCCTCTCCCCCGCAGTCGATCCCGCGACCCCCGCCAACCCAGCCCTTCTCGCCGCAACCGCGGGATTGCGCCGTTTCGCCAACAGCCTCTTTGACCGCGAGCGGGAACAGGGACTTCGGGTTACCCATCTCATCCTCGATCCCAACAATTCTGCTCGACAGTCCCTGCGCTCGGGCGAGGCACAGGAACTTCTCAACCCCAAGCAGGTCGCCCTCGCCACGGAGCAGATCCTGCGCACCGCCGCGGAGGGAAACGTCGTCACCGAACTCGTCCTTCGACCGCAGATTCCGGAGGGAGGCAATCCCCTCCCGAAAACCGGATCCTTCGTCGACCCCTACCGCGAAATCCTTTTACCGCCGTCGGAAAATTTCCCGCGCGAACCCGAACCCCTCTTAATTCCCTCCCGTCCGCAACCCCGGCAAACGATCACCCCCGAGGATATTGAAAAGGCCGGAGAACCCGATCCGGAACCCCAACGGAAATCCCGGCGGCGCAACCGCCGACGTAACCGCGGACGCCGCGACCATAGCCCGGATTCTCAACCGGTCGGAAGCGGACAGTCCGGTGAAGGTTCCAGTGACTCCCGCGCATCTTCCCGAGATTCTCGCGCCGCCGTCAAACCCCCTGCGGAAACACAACGCTCTCCCGAAGCTCCAAAGAAAGAATCCCGGGAAGTCCTGGAACGACCGAGCAACTCGACGGATGGTTTGCGAAAAACAAAGAATTCAGAAGATCCTCCAGAAAAAACGGAATCCGAAGAAACGGCTCCTAAGAAAAAGTCGGCGGCGAAACGAAAAGCGGCAAAAAAGAAGCAAAAACCGGATCCCAATGCCGCTCCCGAAAAGCCCGTGAAGGTCTCCGCCAAAAGCTCTTCCGCAAAAAAGAAACGGGCTACCCCGAAGAAGAAATCCTCCGCCAAAAAGAAAACGGCCGCTAAAAAGAAAGCGGCGAGGCCGAAAAAGTCGGACTAAGGATACCCCCTTCTGAAATCGTAGGATGCCGCCTGCGCCCCCGCAGGAATTTAAGACTTTCCTGAACCGTCCCCGGTGAGCCACTCCCGATCGATAATCAGCAGTTCCAGAGACATCGCTGATCGTCCCAGCCGACCGGGAGCCTCCACGCATGCCATCTTCGAGCTGAAAAAGGTGATCAGGATCCGCCCATCCTTCGTGAAATTCACCCCGGGGTTGGAGAACTCCATGTCCTCCCCGGTGACGAGATCCTGAACCGGGCCCCAGCTGAATCCCTCATCACGGGAAACGGCACAACTGAGCGGGTTCCGTTTCCCGAAGTGGTCGTATGCGGGATCATAAAAACTGTGGTTCCAGACCATCAGCAAATCTCCCGAGTCCGGAATGACCGCTAGAACCGGATGAGATTCGGGAGCCCGCAAGCCCGAGGTCTGGGGCTTGGACCAGGTCTCTCCTTCGTCATTGGATTCACTTATGAAAATAGAACCCAGTTGAGTCCGAAAGGCCATCAGCAGCCGACCGGATCGAGTCTGGACCGGATGCCCTTCCATCAACCCGCGTAGTGGCAGCTCCAGCACCGTTCGAGACCGCCTCCAAACCCTCCCACCGTCATCACTCAACAGGCAAGTCGCCTTATGATTGGCTCCCTCCCCGCCCCAGACAGGCACGATGGACAAAGGCTTGACCAGGCGGCCTGAGGACAGCTCCAGAAAGGTGTTGTGGCAGGACGCATACTGCTCCGACTTCCATAAAGGCTCGGGACCAGAAAAGGATTTCCCTTCATCTTGACAGCGCAGGAGGAATCCTGAGCTGATGATCGGTTCTTTCCAAACAAGGTTTTCATAGGTGTGGTAAAATAAAAGCAGCTCTCCGTCAGATTTCTCCAGAAAACTCGGGTTGTAGACATTTATCGCATCTGGAGGGCGCTCTACCAGGACCCGGTGCTCATTCCAGCTTCGCCCTTCATCCCGGGAAACCCGGGTCGCGATCCGACTGAGACCCTCGTCATTGCCCTCCTTTTTTCCACCAAGGAACTCAATATAGCTGATGAGCCACGACCCGTCCGAGCGAACGACCAGGCTGGCTGAATCATTCCGGGGATTCTCAGGGGTCGCCGGGGCAACCATTAAACGGGTAGGAGGAGAATTCACCACGGCCACCTTCCCCAAGCACCCGCATAAACGCAACCCCCAACTCCAGACCCAGAACCCATCCCGCCTCCCTTTCCCGTTGACCCCGCGGACAAAATAACAAGTTTCAAAGATTTTCTTCCATGAACCGGGTTTACATCAAAACCTACGGCTGCCAGATGAACGAACGCGACTCGGAAGCCGTAGCCGCCCTCCTGCGGGATCGCGGCTACTCGATCGTTCCCAGTGAGCACGATGCAGATATCATCCTGCTCAACACTTGCTCCGTGCGCGACCAGGCCGAGCAGAAGGCGATCGGCAAGGCCGGCCACCTCTTTCGAAAAAAGCGGCACAACCCCAACACGATCATCGGCATCATGGGGTGCATGGCGCAAAATCGCGGAGAAGAGCTGCTCGATCGCCTCCCGGACCTCGACCTTGTCGTCGGCACCCAAAAATTTCATCGAGTTCCCGACCATCTCGACAACCTGATTCAGTCCCTGAACGGCCAGGGTCCCGTCCCCCGCACCGTCGTCGACCTCGAGGCCGAGGCCGGGTCGCAGGATACCATCCGCGACCACTCCACCGAAAAGCGCGAGGTTTCCGCCTTTGTTTCTATCATGCAGGGCTGCAATATGCACTGCACCTACTGCATCGTTCCGAAAACCCGCGGCGAGGAGCGCAGCCGCCCGATGGAAAGCATCGTTGACGAAGTCCGCAAGTTGGCCTCCCGGGGCACCCGGGAGATCACCCTCCTCGGTCAGATCGTCAACCTTTACGGACGGGATTGCATGAAGCGGGAAAACGGCATCAGCCCCTTTGTCCGCCTGATCGAGAAGGTCCACGGCGTCGACGGGATCGAGCGCATCCGCTTCACCAGCCCGCACCCGGTCGGTTTCCGAAATGACCTTATCGATGCCTACCGCGATCTTCCCAAGCTCTGCCCCTACATCCATTTTCCCATGCAGAGCGGCAATAACCGGGTCCTCAAGGCCATGCGTCGCACCTATACCATCGAGCGCTACCTCGGCCTGATCGAGCGCCTTCGCGAACGCGTCCCGGATATGTATTTTTCCACCGACGTCATCGTCGGCTTTCCTACCGAAACTGATACGGAGTTTGAGGATACCGCAAAAGCCTTTCGCCACGTCGGCTTCGATATGGCATTCCTTTTTAAGTATTCCACCCGATCCGGCACACCCGCCGCCACGATGGAAGGCCAGATTCCCCAAGAGGTGAAGGAGGCCCGCCTCGCGGTCCTTCTCGAAATTCTTGAGGCCCAGTCTCTCAAGCGTAACCGTTCCCTCGTCGGATCTACCGAGGAGGTGCTCGTCGAAGGTCCCGCACGCAAGGGCGATGGCCAGTTCATGGGGCGCACCCCCGGTTTCCGGAAAGTCATTTTCCCGGGAAACCCGCGGCTCATCGGGGAACTCGTCCCCGTTGAGATCACCGAGGCGAGTGTCAGTACCCTTAAGGGCGCTCTCCGGCTGACCGGATTGGAAGACGCTCCGCGACCTCTTGCCGTGGGCAACTATCGTTGATCGATGAACCTCCTCATCATCAGCCTTCTCAACGGCCTTTTCCTCACCGCCCTCGGAGTGGCCCTGCTCTCCGGCCGCCCGCCGGTCGAACGCGCCCTTAAGGCCTTCCCCCGTTCCCAGCCCGCTACTTACCTTCTCGTCGCTCTCGCCACCGTGTGGTTTCTCTTTCATATCAGCCGCCTCGGCGAGGCCGACTACGGGAACTTTAAACAATATATCGGTCTCGGCTTTTTCGCGATCGCCGTTTTGGGCGTCCTTTACGTGCCCGATTTCCTCGGAGTTCGCGCCCTCGCCGCACTCTTCCTCCTTGTTGCAGACCTGAACTTGCGCACCGCCTACATGCGGTGGGAAGTTCCTCAGCGTCTCGTCCTCGTTACCTGGACCTACTTTCTCATTATCCTCGCCCTCTATCTCGCCATCAGCCCCTTCCGCGTCCGGGACACCCTCCACTGGCTCTATCGCAAGGCCACGCGCCCCAAGATGCTCGGGGCGGCCCTCACCGCCTTCGGCCTTCTCCTCGCCTTCATCGGCTTCACGATGGCTTGAATCTCCGACTCCGGAGTTGCCTCCGAACGGTCAGGGATTCAATAAAGGAACCATGGCATTTGCACCGCCTTCCTTCCAACCCTTGCTCCTACTGGTTTCCGGGCCGGCTGGCAGCGGAAAGACTACGGTGTGTGAGGGAGTCCTTCGAAAGTTCAAAGATCCGAAAACCGGCCCCTACTCCCGGGGGATGAAGCGCGTCATTACCGCGACTACCCGAGAACCTCGGGATAATGAGGTTGACGGCGTCGACTACTACTTTTTTTCCAAGGCCGAATTCCGCCGCCGCGTCGAGGAAGGCGCCTTCTACGAACATGCCGAGGTCTATCAGAACCTCTACGGAACCCTGAAATCGGAAATCCACCAGGGACTGGATTCGGGACAGGACCTCGTCCTTAACATTGATGTCCAGGGTGCGGCCACCTTCCGGGAGGCTGCCGCCCGCGAATCCCGTCTTGATGGTCGCCTCGTCACCGTCTTTCTTACTCCCCCGGGTACCGGGGTCCTTCGAAGCCGCCTGCTTCGGCGCGGCCAGAACGACCCCGACGACCTTGAACACCGCCTGGAAATTGCTTCACGGGAGATGAAGCAACAAGTCCACTACGATTACACCATTCCCAGCGGCTCTCCTGAACAAGACCTGGAAGCATTGTCTTGCATTTTTGTCGCCGAAAAACTCAAATCTTCAACGACCTAACTTAAATCCTTAACGCCTTATGATCACCCCTGAAGAAATTGTGGACGCTATCATCCTCTACGGATGGAAACTCATTATTGCCCTTGCCATCTTCTTTATCGGGAAATGGCTGACCGGACTTATCACCAAAACCCTCCGGAAGAACCTGGAGAAACGGAAGGTTGATCCCGCTGTTACTGGATTCCTCTCCAGCCTGAGTTACGGTCTGCTCATCATTCTTGTCGTCATTACCGCCCTTGGCACCGTGGGCGTTCAGACCACATCCCTCGCCGCCATCCTCGCCGCCGCCGGACTCGCCGTCGGGCTCGCCCTCCAGGGCTCCCTCTCCAACTTCGCCAGCGGCGTCCTCATCATCCTCTTTCGCCCGTTTAAAGTCGGCGACTTCATCGATGTCGGCGGAACGATGGGGACCGTCCAAGAGATCGGCATCCTCGTCACCCTTCTCGACACCCCCGACAACAAGCGCATCATCGCGCCAAACTCCTCCATCATGGGCGGCGTCATCACCAATTTCAGCCACAATGAAACCCGTCGGGTCGACATGACCTACGGCGTCAGCTACAGCGATGACCTCAACAAAGTCATCGAACTCCTCGAGAATATCTGCAAAAACGACGAGCGCGTCCTTCAGGATCCCGCTCCAACCGTGGCCGTGGTTTCCCACGGAGACAACTCGATCAACATCGTCTGCCGCCCATGGGTAAAGAAGGAACACTACTGGGACATCTTCTTCGGTTTCCACAAGGTGGTGAAGGAAGAATTCGACAAGGCCGGTGTCTCCATCCCCTTCCCACAGCGCGATATCCATATTATCGAGGACCTCTCCAAGTCCGCCTGAGGAGGCACCCGTTCCCCATCCGGTAGGGCGCATTCACCGCAACGCGCCATCCCAACCCCGACCTCCCGGCCAACCCGGTAGGGCGCGTTCACCCCAACGCGCCGTCCCAACCCCTTTGCGCCAAAACCGCGCCAATACGACACATTCCGCTGTGCCAATGGCGCAAAACCGGCCGGTTCCGGAACCCGCGAAACACCTCTTTTTGTGTCCTAAAGTGCAGATGATCCGCACTTTAGGGTAATCGCAATAAAAAGTGGCCCACGGGGTGCTTAAAGAAGGAACAACAACCATTTGTGGGCATATGGCCACCGGTCATTTTTATTAATTTCCCTTCATCGAAAAGCGCACTTTCCCGACCTCCGGGCGAGTAGCGCTTTTTTTTAACCATAGCAAAACCAACAACTGAATCTATAAAGCCACGATGACAACGAAAACCAAAACCCGCAACATCACTCCTGTCGGGGACCGGATCCTCGTCCAGCGACGGGAACAGGATGAAGAACAAAAGGGCGGAATCTATATCCCCGATTCCGCACGTGAAAAACCCCAGGAGGCGACCGTCATTGCCCTCGGCAGCGGCCGTCGGAATAAGGAAGGAAAAGTCATCCCCTTCGAGGTGAAAGCGGGCGACCGCGTCCTCCTCTCGAAATACGGGGGAAACGACGTAACGGTAAACAACGAGGAATACCAGCTTGTTCGCGAAGACGACATTCTGGCCATTCTCGGCTGAATTTAACTCAACCCTATAAAAGGAAAAAAAATGCCTGCCAAACAACTCCTCTTCGAAGAATCTGCCCGTCGGAAATCCCTCAATGGCGTGGAAATCCTCGCGCGCTCGGTGGCCGCAACGATGGGCCCCAAGGGACGCAACGTCCTGATCGACAAAAAGTGGGGATCTCCCCGCGTCACCAAGGACGGCGTGTCCGTCGCCAAGGAGATCGATCTCAAAGACCCGTGGGAAAATATGGGTGCCCAAATGGTCCGGGTGGCCGCGAGCAATACCTCCGACCTCGCCGGTGACGGCACCACTACCGCCGTCGTTCTCGCCTCCGCTATTTATCGCGAAGGCCTCAAATCGGTATCTGCCGGGGCCAATCCGGTCTACCTCAAGCGGGGGGTGGACCACGCCGTCGAAACCATTGTTTCCGAACTCGGCCGGATCTCCCGCAAGGTCACTCAGAACGAGGAAATCCGCCAAGTCGCCACCGTTTCCGCCAACGGGGACCGGGAGATCGGGGACATCATCGCCGAAGCAATGGAAAAGGTCGGCAAGGACGGCACAATCACCGTCGAGGAAGCCAAGTCCATCGAAACGACTCTCGAAATCGTCGAAGGGATGCAGTTCGATAAGGGCTACCTCAGCCCCTACTTCATCACCGACGCCGAGGGCATGGAAGCCCTCCTCGAGGATCCCTACATTCTCTTCCACGAGAAGAAGATCAGCAACCTCAACGACCTCCTGCCCCTCCTTCAGGAGATCGCTAAAACCGGGAAACCTCTCCTCCTCATCGCGGAGGACATCGAAGGCGAGGCCCTCGCCACGCTCGTCGTCAACAAGATTCGCGGTACCCTGAAAGTCTGCGCGGTTAAGGCCCCCGGCTTCGGCGACCGCCGCAAGGCGATGATGGAAGATATCGCCATTCTTACCGGTGGTCGCTTCCTTACCGAGGACCTCGGCATCAAGCTTGAGAAGGTGAAAATCGCAGACCTCGGGAAGGCCAAGCGCATCACCATATCCAAGGAC
>CAYQKH010000023.1:0-29242 GCA_964417945.1 uncultured Opitutales bacterium | reverse complement strand
AGCCTGCTCTGCATGGGCTGTGGTTGGGTTGCGGAATCCCCGAACAGCAGCATTACAATGACCTACCACCTCGAGGAGGACCGGCTGAAGTGTCATTTGAGCGGACACGAGGAAGCGGCTCCCCACCGCTGTCCGAAATGCGGGAAGGATGCGCTGCGGAAGCGGGGAATCGGGACGCAGCGGGTGGAGCAGGTGGTGCAGCATCTCTTTCCGAAAGCGCGGGTGGTGCGGATGGACGCCGACGTGATGTCGAAAAAGAATCTCTACCGGAAGATCTTCGACGACTTCCGGGTGGGGCGGATCGATATCCTGATCGGGACGCAAATGATCGCGAAAGGGCTGGATTTTCCGAACGTGACCCTGGTCGGGCTGGTGGACGCGGACCTGTCGATGCACATGCCGGACTTCCGTGCGGCGGAGCGGACGTTTCAGCTGGTGGTGCAGGTATCGGGACGGGCGGGACGCGGGGATGGCCACGGTGAGGTCGTTATCCAGACCTTCACCCCGCATGCCGGCCCCCTTCTATTTGCGAGGCAGCGGGATTTCGAGGGCTACCTGGAGGAGGAACTGCAGCAGCGGAAAGAATACCACTACCCGCCCTACCGACATTTAATCCGGCATCTGTTCCGGGGCCCGAATCCGGACAAGGTGGCTTTCTTTGCCGAGCAATTCGCCCGCCGGGCCCAAGAGCGTCTGGGGAGCCGTGTGGAGATCCGAGGCCCGTCGCCGGCCCCCCTGGAAAAAGTGAAGGACGCCTACCGCTTCCACATCTGGTATTTTACGGGATCAGTTACGGCGATTATCCCGGAATTGGAGCAACTGAGGCGGGATTTTCCGATGGAAAAAGGCGTGCTGGACCTTCTCGATGTGGATGCGATGCACCTTTTATGAGGGGCACGGAGGGATGGTGGGATACCCCGGGACGGGAGAATAGGGAGGAAAGCGGATCAACCCTCGGGACACTCCAAGTGCTGGTCCATGATGGCGGCGGGATTTTCCTCAAGGGTGTGGCCGACGATGCGGGCGGGGACTCCGGCAACGGTGACATGAGGCGGCACATCGGTGAGGACGACACTGCCGGCTCCAATTTTGGCTCCCTCCCCGATGTTGATATTTCCGAGGAGCTTGGCACCAGCCCCGATGAGGACGCCAGAGCGCACCTTGGGGTGGCGGTCGCCCTTGTCTTTTCCGGTTCCGCCGAGGGTGACCTCATGAAGGATGGAGACATTATTCTCGATGAGGGCGGTTTCTCCACAGACGAAGCTGGTGGCGTGGTCGAGAAGGATCCCGCAACCGATTTTGGCGGCCGGGTGGATGTCAACGGCGTAGACTTCGTTGATGATACTCTCGAAGTAGTAGGCCAGTTCGCGGCGACCATTTTCCCAGAGGGCATGGCTGATGCGGTAGCTCGTCAGGGCCTGGAAGCCTTTATAGTAAAGGGCGGGGGTCAGGTAGTCGGGGCAGGCCGGATCGCGTTCCTTGATCGCGACGATGTCGTGACGGATTTCCTCACCGATCGTGGGATTGGATTCGAAGACTTCGAGAAAAGTTGTCCGGAGGTCTTCCTCTGTGTTGTTGACCCGTCCGAATTTACGGGCGAGGCGGAAAGCAACTGCTTCCTCCAACGAGGCGCAATTTAGAATTGTCTCCTGCATAAAGCGGAAGAGTGCTTTTTCCTTCTCTGCAATTTCGGAGGCGGACTTCCGAATTTCCGGCCAAACCGTGTCCAAATCTATGGCCGATTCGGGGCAATAAAGGGTCATCGTCATAAGCCAATCAAATCAATTTGAAGACTGCAACATAGCCTTCGAACTTTTCCTGACAAACCGCGAACGCGCTTTTTTTGGAAGAGGGGTTTTGGTAAGGGAACCGGATGGGTTGCGATTTGTCATAAAGTTGGTCTTTTCTCTTTTTACTCAATTGCTCCTATGAAAAAATTCACGATGTCATTTCTAATCGCCCTCCTTACGATTACCTGTGCGGCTTCCGCAGGGGTCAAAGCGATGGAGGATGCACCCGAATTCACTCTAACCGATACGAATGGAGACACACACTCCCTCTCGGATTTCAAAGGGATGTTCGTCGTCCTGGAGTGGCTGAACCACAATTGCCCGTTTGTGGTGAAGCATTACCGCTCAGGCAATATGCAGGAACTCCAAAAGAAATGGACGGGAAAAGGAATCGTCTGGTTATCGATCAATTCAACGAACCCGAACCATCGGGATTACAAAACCCCGGAAGAGGCGAACGCGCTCACCGCTTCCTATGACGCTAACCCGACGGCGGTCCTGATGGATCCGGACGGCACGGTTGGGAAGGCCTACGGGGCGGCTACTACCCCACACATGTATGTCGTCAATCCAGAAGGGAAGCTCGTCTATGCGGGGGCAATCGACAGTATTTCTGATGCGAATCCCAAGAGCATTAAGCGCGCGATGAACTACGTCGATAACGCGTTGGGGAAGCGCGACCAATATGCAGGAGTCGAATGGGCCGATGGAATATCTTTATCATTTACGAAGGCATACGGGTGCTCCGTAAAGTATGCCAAGTAGAGGACAAATTTTAGGTTTGCCGTAATCAAACATTCCTCTTTTCTTTAAGGGTTCATTACTAGTATTCAGCTCTGTTCGTAAGGAGGCCTCCCGGAATTTCCGGGGGGCTTTTTTTATACGGGATGCCCGGAAATTCAGTCCTGCTTGTCGACGAATCACTCCTTGCCGTAGAACTTCTGACCAATTTTAACGGGATCTTTGCCGCGGGAGAGCCTCCAGGCATCGGTATCGCGCCGTGAGTAGACACATCCGCAGTATTCCTGCTGGTAAAAACCCTCGCGCTTGGAGACCTCAAGCATGCGTTGAGCACCGCCACTTTTCCGCCAATTATAATCCCAATAGGACAAGCCGGGGAACCGGGAGGCGGCGCGCTGTCCGCAGGCGGTGACCTGTTCAAAATCCTTCCATCGGGAGATGCCTAGGCAGCTGGTAAAGAGGGAAAATCCGTGGGCAGCGGCGTAGGCGGCAGTCACCTCAAAGCGCATATCGAAGCAGGCGGTGCAACGTGCGCCGCGTTCGGGTTCCCACTCAAGACCACGGGTACGCTCAAACCAGTTCCGGGTGTCGTAATCGCCATCGACGTGAGGGACGCCGAGTTTTTCGCAGAACTGCCGGTCGTAGGCCTTGCGAAGGTCATATTCCCTCCTCGGATGGACGTTCGGGTTATAGAAAAAGACGGTGGGGCGGATGCCGGATTGAACGATGGTTTCGACAACCTCCCCGGAGCAGGGCGCGCAGCAAGAGTGCAGAAGGACTTCACGATTCCCTTCCGGGGGCTGGATATGGCTGTGCTCCGGCGACGACATCGCAATGACAAACGATGGCGATACGGCCGGGTGTTTCAAGGATTGAATCAAGATCTGGAAGCGATAGAACACGCAAAGAACGTTGCGTCGGCATCCCCTAATACATTGCTTGAAGGCGAGAATGAGCGGTAAGAAAGAAGGTTCGATGGGTGGGCTTTCGGAAATGGGAAATCCCGGAGGGATTATTCTGTGGGCACCTTGGTGGATGGGGATTCTCTCACATGTGCTCATCCTGGGTTGGGGGGTCTGGGAGGTGAGGCGTTATCTGAACGGGGGGATATTCGACCCGGATTTCGAAGTGATTCGGGAGGCGTGGGTTTTCGGGTTTCAGACCTTTCCGCTGGTCCTGCTGGGAGCAGGGGTGGTGGGCTGCATCTTGGGGAGCTTCAGCGCAACACTCTTTGGAAAGCTGGCCTGGTGGACTTCGCATGGCGGGGGATTGTTTATCGCCCTCGGGATTTTTGTCCTCGGGCATTACATGACAACGGTAGAGCCCCACCGGATGGAAATCCGGGAAGTTGAGATGCGCAGTTCAAACGTGAGTCGGCCGTTGACGATCCTTCACCTGTCGGATCTGCAGAGTGGCGGGGTCGGGCCATACGAGGAGCGGGTGTTTGAGACCATCCGGCGGATCCAGCCGGACCTCGTGATTCATTCGGGGGACTGGCTGCAGCCAATCCCCCCAAAAACCTTTTCCTCTGAGTTTCCTAAACTCCGGCAGCTGCTTCGACGGGTGGAGGCCCCGCTCGGCTTTTTCGGGGTTTACGGCGATACGGACGGGGAATGGTATGGGATCGCGAATTCCGAGTTGGAGCCACTCGAGATGATGGGGGTCCAGCCCTACCTCATCGAGTGGGAGGGTGGCGTGATCGCCCTGCGTGGGTTGGGGCTTTTCCAATCGCGCTATGCAGAGATGTCACGGCAGCCGGTCCGGGAATGGATGGAAACGGTCCCGGATGGAGCTTTCACGCTCCTCGTCGGTCATGCCCCTGATTTTATCCTCACGACTCGTGATCTCCCGATCGAACTGGCCCTCGCCGGGCACACCCATGGGGGGCAGATCCGCTTCCCTTTCCTCGGGCCGCTGGTTATCGATTCCGAGGTTCCGCTCGAATTGAGTCGGGGATTTCACGAGGTGGGTGAAGTCCCACTGAATGTGTCGGCAGGATTGGGCGAAACCCATACGGCCGGGTTGCCTTCCATCCGCTTGTTCTGTCCCAGTGAGATGACGGTGATCCGAGTCCTGCCCGAGGCGGGCTGAAGCGCGGGCCGAACGCAGGAGGAAAGTCGCTTCTTTTCAACCAGTGATGAGATACCAGACGAAGAAAATGGCCAAAAGAACGCCCATAAGAATGAACATCCGGATTTCCTGTCTGGTAATTCGAGGGGCCATAAACAACTCGACAAACAAATATTCCCTAAC
Source organism: uncultured Opitutales bacterium (assembly GCA_964417945.1). GTDB lineage: Bacteria > Verrucomicrobiota > Verrucomicrobiia > Opitutales > JABSRG01 > CAYQKH01. The sequence continues at coordinate 24,458 of CAYQKH010000023.1, read as the reverse complement.
GGAAACGGGAACCGAATCAATTATTTTGTGCGGCTGAAAAAAGAGCGGCTCTCTCTCCGAGGGCCGCCTGACCGATGGTTCTCCAAACCGATGAAAAATTACTCGCGGCGGCGGCGATTGACTTCAAAGGCGACGGCTAAAAGGATGAGAATGACGCCTCCAACGTAGGTCGAGGGTTCCGGAACGGCCGGGACGATGTTGCCTTGGTCGTTCACCATCCCGGGGAGGTCACCGAACATGATCTGGGAGCCGACGTCGATGGTGGAGGATCCACTGTCGAATTGGACCTGAGTCGCATCCGTGAAATTGGTGATCGTGACCATCCCGGATCCGGTGATCGTCCCGACGTCAATTGTCACATTCGGGTCGTCATTCAGATCGATGGTCGAGTTGCCGTTCAAGGTCAGGGAGTCGAAGGAAACGTCGTAGCCGTTGGTGGCGAGCGTTCCGCCGGACATTGTGACGTTGGTGTTGTTCTTAAAGACATCATCGGCTCCGAGGGAAACGGTTCCACCGGAAACATTGACGGAGGCGTTGTTGCCGATTTTCTCATCCAAAGTGATCCCGCCGCCGGAAATGTTGAAGACGGCGTTGTTCTTCAGGCTATTGATCGTGGCATCGCCACCGGAGATGTTGAAAACCACGTTGTTGTCGAGGTTTCCCGTAAAGGTGGCCGTTCCACCGGAAATGTTGATGACGGCGTTGCTTTTGAACTTGCCCGTGAAAGTCGCGTTTCCGCCGAGAACGTTGATCATCGACCCGTTGTTGAAATTCTGGGTGTAAGTGGTCGTCCCGGAGCTGTGGGTCAGCGCTTCAGCCGAAATTGAGGCGGCAATAAAAAGGGCCAGGGAGGAGAAAAAGGTTTGAGCGGTGCGTGTCATGGTTCGTGTGATTGCTATTAAGTACGCAATCTTAATGCCAATCTACACGGCAATATTCTAAATAATTGTTCTATAGTTATTTATAAAATTCATAAAAAAATCCGACCGGAAGGCCGGTCGGATCGGGGAAGTAAAGGTAAATTTTGCAATGCAAAAAATATAAAAAAAAATGCAAAAATTACCTCCTTATAATGATTGGAGCAGGGGCAGGGAAGGAAAGGGAAGGCCGAGGATGGGGAGGGAGGGGGTCTGGAACCAATCCTGAAGGAGGGTGGCATAGACTTGTCGGAAATCGGTTTGAAAGGGGAGGTCTTGGTTTTTGGGGAGGTTGAGGGCGGGTGGAGAGCCGAGGATGCCGGGCTGGACGGGGTTACCGAAGAGGAAGAGGGGAGCGGCGGTGCCGTGGTCGGTGCCGCCGCTTTGGTTTTCGGCGGGTCGGCGGCCGAATTCGGAGAAGACGAGAGTGAGGACCTGGTCATGGATGTGGTGGGCCTGCAGGTCGTTTTGGAAGGCGGCGATGGCCTGGGAGAATTGCTGGAGGAGGGAGGCGTGGAGGTTGAGTTGGCGGGCGTGGGTATCGTATCCGGAGTGGGAGGTAAAGAAGACGCGGGTGGGGAGGCCGGAAGTGATGAGACCGGCGATGTTCTTGAGATTCTGGGCAAAGGGCGAGGCGGGGTAGGCGGCGGCGGGTCGGTAGCGGCGGAGGCGGTTGAGGATACGGTCCTCGGTGACGAGGGCGTTCATGGTGGTATGTTGAAGGAAACGATGGGTATCGTTGAGGGGGTCAGCTTTGGAGAGGGCGTCGAGGAGATCGTGTTTTGGATCGGAGGAGGAGCGGGGCCCCCGGCGGGTGTCGAGACCGAAGAGCGGGTGTGGAGATTCCCCGATAAAGGTGGGCGGGGTGGGGGTGCCGACATGGACGCCGCGGGGGTCGGTATCGGGAGCACCGGAGCAGGTATGGTCGAAATAGCGTCCGATCCAGCCGGAGGGGAGGGTTTGGTCGCTGTCGCTGGCGGTTTCCCAGATCTCGGTGGAGCGGAAATGGCTGCGATTGGGGTTGGGATAGCCGACATTTTGGACGAGGGTGAGGTTGCCGGAGTCGAAAAGGCGGGCAATTTCGGTGCAGGAGGGATGGAGGGCAAGCTCCTGGTTGAGGGGAATGCGTTGGGGATCGCAGATGGCGAGGTTGGGGCGCAGGCGGTAGTATTGGTCGTCCTGGTAGGGAATGAGGGTATTGAGTCCGTCGTTGCCCCCGGCGAGTTGGACGAGGACGAGGAGGGTCCGGTCTTTTTCCGGGGGAGGGGCACCGGCGAGGACGGACTGGGTGAGGAAGCGCGGGGCGACGGGGGCGAGGGCGATGAGGCCAAGGCCTTTGGCGGACCGGGAGAGGAATTCGCGACGGGTGGTGGGAATGGAGATGGTGGATTTGGACATGGGAGGGGATCAGCAGAGGTGGAATTGCGGGCCTTGAAGGAGGGATTGGAGGAGTTCCTGGATCCGGCGGGTGCGGGGACGGGAGGATTCGCCGAGGATGCGGTGGCAGTGTTGGAGGATCGCGGGCGGGGGGTCTCCGGGGTAGGTGCGGTCGAGGAGGAGGGAGACGAGGGAATCGGCATCGAAGGCATCGAGCCTTTCGAGGAGGGTTTGGTCGACGGTGAAGGGTCTTTCCTCTTCGACGGCGGCGGCCATGAGCTGGACGTATTCGTCGGCGTTGAGGGCTTCGAAATCGATATTCTGGAAGAGGGAGGCGGTCCATTCCCTGCGCGCCTTGAGGGTGGAGCTGTTGATCCAGCTTTTTCCCCCGACCCAGCCGCGGACGTTAGGGGGATTATAGAAGGGCTGGCCCATGGAGCGGAGGGGGAGGAGGGTGTGGTGGGGGAGGGGATTGAGGGCGAGGCCGAGGGTCTGGAGGGAGCCGAGGAGGAATTGATTCGGGCTCTTGATGCAGTTGGAGCGGAAGGCCGGGTGGTAAAAAATCCGGCTGGAGCAGACGATACGGGCGAGCTGGGCGACCCGGTAACTGGCGCTTTTCCAGTGCCGCCCGAGAACTTCGAGGTAGGGCTCGGGCAGAGGGTCCTCGTGAAGGTAGGCACGGAGAAACTGTGCGGGAAGAAAACGGTTGGCGGCGGGTTGACGGAAGATGAGGTCGATGACGTCATCTCCCCCGTAGGCGCCGGTGCGGCCGAAAATTTTTTTTCGTCCAGAGTCGTGCAGGCGGGTGCGGAAGCGAAAGGCCCCGGCGGGGGCGGAGTAACCGGTAAAGGCCCGGGCGGCTTCCTTGACGTCGGATTCGGAGTATTGGCCTTCGCCGAGGGTGAAGAGCTCGAAGAGTTCGCGGGCGAAGTTCTCGTTGGGTTGACCCTTCCGGTTCTGGTTGAGGTTGAGGAAGCGGATGATGGCGGGCGAGCGGCTGGCGGCCTTGCAGAGTTCCGGGTAAGGCTGGTGGAGGTGCCGACGCAAAAGGTCCTGGTGGAGGAAAAGGAATTCGGCGTCCCGGACGGCGGTGAAGTTGACGACCCAGACATTCTGAAGAAACTCGACGAGTTTTTCGCGCGCGCTGAAGCGTTCCTCGCGGGCGTGGGCGAGCCAATCGCCGGCATAGGCGGCGTAGGCTTCCCGGTTCTGGCGGTTAAAATCGCGCATCATCTGTCGGCGGGTAGCCGGATCGCGGGTCTGTAGAAACTGGCGCCGGAACTCGGTGCCCTCGAGGGCGCGAATGGCCTCGGGGAGGGGAAAGGGATCGGGAATCCCGAGGAGCGGGTCGATCACTTCGGCGGGCGACTTCTCTTCGCAAAAGCGGAGGAGGGATGGGGTCGGCCCGTAGGTGAGGCGGTGGAGAAGGTGCCTCCGGGCGGGAAGGTCCCAATCCGCGGGGGGAAGGGGTTCCCAGGCGCGGCCGGGGGGAAGATCTGTCTGCCAATCGGGCATAGGCGTTTCATTGCAGAGAAACGCCGGAGTCGGCGGGAAGTTTCAAAAGTGAATGCACTAGACACCGATCGGAAACCGGCTACAACAGAAAGATGGTGAAGGCACAGGATCTATCCGGAATTCTCACGGTTTTGCAAATGCCCTACACGGAGGACGGATTGATCGACTGGAAGGTGCTGCGTCGGGAGGTGAACTGGGTCTTTCAAAACGGGGCGAACGGGGTAGTCGTGGCGATGGTGACGGAGGTGTTGCGACTGACGGAGCAGGAGCGGGACGCGCTTGCGGGGGCCCTTGTAGACTATGTTGAACACCGCGGGCCGGTGATCATGAGCGTGGGCGGGGAAAGCACGGTTCAGGCGATCCGGAACGCCCTGGCGGCCCAGGATGCCGGGGTCGACGCGCTGATGGCGATCCCGCCGGTATCGATTGCGGCCCTCCCGGAGGAAATTATCGGCTACTATGAGTCGATCCTGGAGGTAACGAAGATCCCGCTGGTGATCCAAGATGCGAGCGGGTATGTCGGTCGGCCGATGCCGACGGATTTGATGGCGGGCCTGTTTCACCGGTTCCCGGAGCGCGTGGCGTTCAAACCGGAAGCCCTTCCGCTCGGGCCGAGCCTGAGCCGTTTGCGCGAGGCCACCCACGGGAAAGCCGCGCTTTTTGAAGGGAGCGGGGGCATCGGGTTGATCGAGTCCTTCCGTCGCGGGGTTTCGGGGACGATGCCGGGTGCGGAAATAACCTGGGCGATCCGGCGTCTCTGGGACGCGCTGGAGGCCGGACAGGAAGACCGGGCGCGCGAAATCCAGGGTTTGATCTCCCCGCTCATTGCCTTGCAGTGGGGGCTGGATGGTTTTCTGGCGGTGGAGAAATGTCTGCTGCGTGAGCAGGGGGTCTTTGAAAACGAGATTGTGCGCGGACCACGTGGTTTCCTGCTCGACCCGGTGACCCGCTCGGAGGCGCTGAACCTGTTGAAGCGGCTCTCGGCCGTCTGTGAACGGTAAACCGATTTGAGGATGGATGCATTTCGACCTGCTTTTTCCGGCCAGATCGGGATATCCCGATGGGACATTACGCCGCCCACTCCAATCTATGCGCGAAACTGGGGGGCGGCGGAGCACGATTTCGCGGAGGGGGTGGAGCGGCCCCTGACGGGGACGGCCCTTTCTTTCCGCAGGGAGGGAGGAGGAGACCCGCAGGTTTTGCTCTCGCTGGATTTGGGGTTTTGGCGGGGTAAGGAAGAGGAGGGGCGTTTTCGCGAAGCACTGTTGAAGGGGATTGGTCTGGCGGCGGCGAACCTGATTGTGCACTTATCGCACACGCACGCGGGTCCGGGGACGGAATATGACCTGGAACCGGAATACCAGCCGGAAGTGGCTTTGAAATATCTTGCCTCGGTAGAGGAGGCCTGCGTGAAAGGGATTCGGGCTGCGTTGGCGAACTTGGAGCCGGCAACCCTGGTTATGGGTGCAGGCCGATGCGACCTCGCGACCCATCGCGACCTGCCCGACCCGGAAAGGGAAGGCGTTTGGGTCTGCGGATACAATCCGGATAAGCCCGCGGACGACACCCTCTGGGTGGGAAAAGTATTGGACGACGGCGGGCGCTGTAAGGGAACCCTGGTGAATTATGCCTGCCACCCCACCACGCTGGCCTGGCAAAACCGGCGGATTTCTCCGGATTTTCCCGGGCCGATGCGGGAACTGGTCGAGGCGGAAACGGGTGCCCCCTGCCTGTTTTACAATGGTGCCTGCGGTGAGTTGTCTCCGCTGGAGCAGTATACGGATGATCATGCGGTGGTCACCCGAAACGGGCGTCGGCTCGGTTTCGCGGTCCTTTCGGTGCTGGAAGGGATGGGGGGGCCCCCTTACGGCTTTTCCTACGCGGGACACGTAGAATCCGGGGCACCGCTCGGGATCTGGGAGCGGACGGAGAATCCCGCGGGAACGAATTTGGACGCGGAGATCCTGGAGATCGACCTGCCGGTGAAAGCGGACCTGCCGGATCCGGAAGCGGTGGAGGCGGAGTTGGAACAGGCAACGGAAGCCTTCGAGCGGGAACGCCTCCGGAGAAAGCTGAAGCCCTTACGGTCGTTTGCGGGACGGCAACGCTCGAAAGAAACCTGCTGGGCCTGGCGGATGGGATCAATTTTTCTCATCGCTCATGCGTTCGAGGCCTATTCTGAGTTGCAACGGTCCTTGCGTTCGAATCTTCCGAAGGGGACGGCCTTGCTGGTGGGGAACCGGACGAACGGTTGGGGAGGCTACCTTCCGCCTGAGTCGGAATACGGAAAGGATCTCTACCAGGTTTGGCAGACGCCTTTTGAGAGAGGGTCGTTAGAAGCCCTGATCGAGTGTTACGCAAGCTGGATTTGGCGGGGACGATAAAAACGCGGCCTGCTCCTCAATCACGCGAAGCGCCATTCTCATCGGTCCGAAGGTGGACCTTGCAGGGAGGATCCTCGGTGCCAACCCGATCTTTTTGATGTGTCGCGGTGTTCCGGTGAAAACCCCCAAAAAAAAGCGGGCTTCAAAATGAAGCCCGCAGGGAAAGGATTGTTTGTTAAACGATCTCAGGCTGCAGCCGTTTTACGGAAGCGGCGGTAACCGAGGAAGCCGACCATACCGAGGAGGCTAAGCGCGCCAATCGTGGAGGGTTCGGGGATGACCGGGCCAGTGCCGGTGATCTCGGCCTTGAGCTTGGTGATCATTGCCTGTTCAAAGTCGTCGAAGTCGTTGACGCCAAGAACGAAGGCGGGTGAACCGTCTTGATTTGTTCCAGCGATTACGTAGTCATCATAATACTGGCCGAGGCCAGAGTCGTTATTCAGGATGACGAGGCCGTTGATGGCGTTCACGCCGGCTGTAATCGCGGCATCCCGGGCGTCTATGACCGGGGGAATGTTTGCGGGATCGTTTACGTTAGTGGTGACGGAGTTATTTCTTCCGTCACCGGAGACATCGATGACGTAACGGTCGGCACCGGTGAACTCGTCGCCTACGCCTTCGTTGAAAATCAAGCTGACGGCGTCGTCAATAGCGTTGCCGATATGCGTAAAGCTCCCGATACCTGTTGCCCTCGCCGAAGAGCGGATGGCTGAGCCAAAAGCAGAAGAATCCGCAGCGGAGTCAAGAATCGTCCAATCGAGGACCGTTTCCGCTTCATTTGCCCAGTTGGTGTAAGCGACGGCGACGGATAGCGACCCGTCAAAAAGGCTGGTGATCTGGGAGCTTTGGAAGGCGCGGGCATAGCCCTCGCGCTGGAGGTTGAATTCTGCATCGTCGATGCTGCCGGAAATGTCGGCGGCGAGAACAATAGCCAGGTCAACCTGCTGTGCCTGAGCGGGGGCGGCCCAGAAAAGGGCGAGCCCCGCCGCGAAGAGGATGGAGAGAGCTGTTTTGGATTTCATAGAATAGAGGAAGGATTTTTATAGAGTCAAATAAGTGTAAAACCCTACTGGATATCTAAAAAACCGTTAGGTCAAAGGAAAAAATCCCTATTTCACCTCATATATTAATTATAGACCTATTTTTATCAGGGAGATGGCAGGGGGGATCAAAAAAAGCCTTCAACTTAAAAGGGTTGGGAGGCGATTGCACCCTTATGATGAGAAAGAGACGATCCTCCGTTCTGCTTGCGGCGATACTGTGTTTGCTGCTGGGGATTCCGGCTTTGGGGGGGACGCGCTGGGTCTTCCCGAGCGAGACGGATGGGGCGATTACGGAATATGATTATCGTCAGCTCGTGATCTTCGAGCCGGGTGTGGCAGGCCTTTCCCTGGGTGTGGACGGATCCGACAGGCTGGTGGTGGATGGAGGGCAATGACGTTTACGGGTTTTGGATCTACGATCCGGAGTGGGGCTACCTCTGGACGCGGGACGACTCCACTCCGTATCTCTGGCGGGAGGCCACGGGAACCTGGATGTATTTTCTCGCGGGGGAGATGAACCCGGTTCAGGAGGTCCTGACGCGTTCAGTGCACCTTGGGAGCCAGGTGTTTGAGAAAGAGGGGTGGGGGCTGATCCGCGGGCAGGTCTTTCCCTGGCTCTACGATTTTCGGGTCGATCGATGGCTACTGGCCCATTAGCCTATATTCAAGATTGGACTGGCCCTGATTACCGCCCTGCGGGTAAGTTTCGGGTATGCAAACGCTCATAACGACCGGGGTGGAATATGAACGGGAGGGGAAGCAGTGTGGTTTCCTGAACATTCCGCAATCGACGAACACATCCGGTTGGCGGACGGAGTATGTGCCGGTGACGGTTTTGAAGAACGGGGAGGGACCGACGGCAATCCTTTCCGGTGGGAACCACGGGGATGAACACATTGGCCCGGTTTCGCTGATGAACCTGGCAAGGGAACTTAAGCCGGAAGAGATCCGGGGACGGATCCTCTTTTTACCGATGTTGAACCGCCCGGCGGTGCGGGCGGGAACCCGGCTTTCCCCGCTGGACGGAAAAAACCTGAACCGTGAATTTCCGGGGGTGGCGAACAGCTCGATCACGACGATGATCGCGCATTACGTTTCGAGCGTGCTCTTCCCGATGGCGGACTACGTGGTGGACATCCACTCCGGGGGACGGGCCCAGCGTTTCCTGCCCGCGACCAATATGCACGTGGTGGAGGACAAAGCGCAGATGGAGGCGATGCTGGAAGCGGGCAAGGCCTGGGGGGCACCTTATGTTTTCATTTACCGGGATGTGGGTGGAACCGGGCTGCTTCCGGGCTATGCAGAAAGCAAAGGGATCGTGACCCTGGGGACGGAAATCGGCAGCGCGGCGCAGTTTGGGGTCGAGATGGTGGATATTTGCACCCGGGGCCTGAAAAATGTGCTGCGGCACTGGGGAATCCTCGAAGGGGATCCGGAAGCGCCGGAAAGCGAACCCGAGCTGGTAGGGGCCACCGGAGTAGAGGACTATGTGATGGCCCCGGTCAGTGGGATTTTTGAACCGTTGGTGAAGTTAAAAGACCCGATCCGGAAAGGTGAATTGCTGGGGCAGATCCATTCGATTGAGCTCCCGCACTCGGATCCGACTCCGGTTCCCGCTCTTTCGGACGGGATGGTGATGGGGCTTCGCGCCTGGCCGGACGTGGACCAGGGGGACTGTCTCGGAACGATCGTGCGCCCCTTTCAATTTTAGTCCGAATGGCAGGCTTTGATCGCAGTTTCCTCCCCCCGGCGCAGCTGGAAGTGGCGATTGTCGGGGATACGCATTTCATCATCGACACGGAGTCCTACGCGGTGGAATTCGACTCGGTGCGGAGCTGGCCTCAGCGAGCGGCCTACGCCCTGCAACGGTTGGCGGAGTTGAAGGCCGATGTGGTCGTGCACCTGGGAGACCTTTCGGAGGAGCCCCCGCATCATGCCGACCATGAAGCTTCCCGGGCGAAAGGAGTAGCGTGCATCCGGGAGCTCGGGCTGGAGCCCCACTGGGTGGCGGGAAACATGGACATCGGGGACAAGCCGGATCCCACGATGTGGACGCCCCCGGTGCAGCCGGAAACGCTGGAATGGTTTCACCGGGAATTCGGCCCCTCCTGGAAAAGCTGGGATGTAGGGGACGTCCATTTTGTCATCCTGAATTCGCAGATCCTGAACAGCGCGCTACCGGAGGCGGGAGAGCAGGAGCGTTGGCTTGAGCAGGACCTGGAAAACCATGCCGGGAAGCGGATCTTCCTTTTCCTGCACATGCCGCCCTTTTATGTTGAGGAGGAGGAGCCGGATACGGGGTTTTACAACAGTATTGATGAACCGGCCCGGGGCTGGCTGACGGGCCTCTGCCGGAAATTCGAGGTCGAAGCCCTCTTTTGCGGGCATACGCATTTCCGTGCGTTCAACCGGGTGGGCCCGACGCGGTTTTATGTCTGCCCGTCCACGACGACGTCGCGCGCCGGTTTTTACGAAGCGTTCACGGTGGCCCCTCCACCGGAAGGTGGCCGGAACGATCCACCGAAGCTGGGGTTTTTGCTGCTGCGCATTCTTGAGGAAGGGCATTCGGTGCCGTTTATCCGGACGCAGGGGAAGACAGCTGCCGGTGGGGACGAGGATTGGGAAAGCATCGTGACCCGGACTTCGGGCTGTGCGGGGGATTCTCCGCTGGGGCTGTTTTTCCGCACTCCCCTCGCGTTTGAGTCGGCGGGAGCGCTCGCCTGGCCGGGGGTCAAGCGCCAGCGGGTGCGGGACGACCACCCGTTCCTGCAGGCGGTGGGAATGGGGGTGCGGCACGCCCGTTTCCCCGCCACGGACTTGACCCATCCCGTCCTTGGGAGGCGCTTGCGCTACCTGCAGGAAGAGGGCGTCGCCCTGAGCGCGATCTGGATCGAGGCCAGGAGCCTCGACCTTGCAAAGGAACTCCGGGCGGGCGATGCGGTGCCGGATACCGCCGAAATCCACCTTCCCGGGATGGTCCTGCCGTCCCCGGAGGTCCTTGCGAAACTAAGGGCGGGCCGGGAGCACTTTTCGGGAGACTACTGTCTTGCTCCCTACCTTCCGCGTGAACGGGTTCCCGGGCGCTATCACCCCCGCGGTCGTCTTGGCTACCGGTTGGAGGAATTGCGGGAGCTGGATGGCTTGCTTGGCGAAGGCGCGGTGGGGCCCTGCCGGGTCCTCGCCGCACTCGACGGGAGCGGGGACCTCATTGAGGGGATCGAGGCGTTTTCGAGGGAAGTGGAGGCGTTACCCAACCTTTCGGGGATGGATCTGGTCCTCGAGCTGCCGGACGAGGAATCGGATTGGAATCCGGTTCTCGCCCGAGTTCTGGCGGCCGCTTTTTGTCTCCCCGGATTGCGATTGTATATCGATCCGTTCGTCGACCTTGACCGCACCAACGATCTGCGTCCCGGGCTGCTCGACCGGCTGGGCAACCCGAAGCCGTCCTACGACGTCCTCCGCTGCCTGAACACCTGCCTTATCGGCGCGACCGAGCCGGAGGCTCTCAACCTGATCGAGAGTCCCGCCCAGTTGGAGCTCTTCCTCAGCCAGGGGATTCTCCCGGGAAAGTTCAAGGTTGTGTCCACCCCCCGCTGTGCTTCAAGGCTCCTGCCCGCCGCCGGGTGCGCCGATCTGAAGGCCGGCGAATTCCCCATCGTTCTACTCCCGATTCCTTAATTCCATGTCCCGATCCCTTGTCCTTCATCGTTCCGAAAAGTCCGTCCTCGAACGGGAACAACCCTGGGAGCAGGGCTCCCTGATGGTCCAGGTGGGAGTCGTCCCCGATCCCGACGGGGAGCGTCTCCGCTTGTATTACGTCATCCTTTTCCGGGACGACCCCGCAAGGAACGTCCTCTGCCTCTCGTATTCAAAAGACGGATACGAATGGGAAAAGCCGGACCTCGGTGACGGCACGAACATCGTGATGCGGGCAACGGGGAACAAGACGGAGTGGGGGGTGTTCCTGCCGAAGACGGTTCTCTTTGATCCCACGGAGGGAGATTCGGACCGGCGATGGAAGCTGCTTTACTGGGAGCGCCCGGACATGACGATGCAGGCGGGATTATGCTGGGCGGTAAGTCCGGACGGGATCCGGTGGACGCCGTTGTTGGGCCGGCCGGTGATCGACAACGCGAATGACGCGGGGTCGGCCTGCCTGGTCAACCCGAAGGCGGCGAAGGGTCCCCGGGAGACGGACCTGCACGTTTACCAACAGACGTGGATCTATAATCCCGGTCTTCCCACGGATCGGGACAATTTGAAGATGATGCACCGCGTGATCTCGATCTGGCAGTGTGATCCGTTCCCCGACAGGTGGATCGGGCCGACGCAGATCCTAGCCCCGGATGCGGAAGATGCGGCCGATTTACAGTTTTACGGGTTGACGGTCTTCCACACCCCGACGGGTTACGGGGGACTGTTGAACTGCCACCATACGGGGGACCAGACGATGGACCTGCACCTGGTCAGCAGTCGGGACGGATGGATGTGGAAGCGGGAGCTGGATCGTCGACCGCTGGTTCCCCTGGGGCCGAAAGGGTCCTTCGACTGCGGGATGACGATGGCGATATCCCGTCCGGTAGAGTGGAAAGGGAAGGTCTTCCTTTTTTATAATGGACGGGCCACGCTGCACGACCAGCAGCTGCGTTACCCGGAGGATCCGGCACCTGATCCGGTCAGCGGAATCGGGCGGGTGGAGCTGGATCCGGCGGTGCTGAGGATCGGGGAGCCGGTCTGATTCGGAAAAAGGCGGGAGCGGGGTGGGCTCAGGAGCCTTAAGGCGGGTAAATGAGAAGGAAGAAGCTAGCCCGAAGGTCCAAACAAAGAAGTCGAGGACCCGGAGGTGGTTGAGGAAGTTGACCGGGTCCTCAAGAATGAGAGAGAGGGTTGGTTGCAGCGCCGACCCATGGCTTTCTGCCGAGTTCTAGGGGCCTCTTATCGGAGGCCCGAATATTCATCAATAATTTGGCAACGTTCCGGTGCGAATCAACTCAAGCGGGAATTGACAAATTTACGAATCCTTTTGTAACGGCGTGAATCCCCAAAGGAAGTAATTATTGAGCGCCGGTTTCTGGAGCTGACGACCGGTGAGGACCTTCTCGGATGGTGAAAATGGTAACCCGGAAGCGGGCATTGGTATAAGGATTTGTGAATTCGGTTGACGAACAGGGAGCGGTAATACCTGTTTAAATTGTGAGAATTATTTTTCCGGTAATCTCCCTACTCCTTTTGGGAACCCTCTCTTTGGTGCGATTACGGTAACGTTTTCCCCAATCGGAAGTGTTAGTACCGGTGACACACTGGTGACGATCGGGGGTAATTCTCCTGCACTGATCAATCTTACGAGCGGCAGTGGGGTCGCAACCGACCAGTTCAACAGCAGCAGTGCCCTGACCGTTCCCACGAGCCGTTCGGGCGGTTCCCGAAATCTGATGATTTTAAATGCGGTTCCCTGGAGCAGTGTCGGGGTGACGATCGACGCGACCAGCGGAGTCGGGGGTTTTTCTTTTTCGGGGGGGACCCTTTTCGTCCGAAACGGATCGGACATTAACGCGGGAGACCCGCTGGACGGGGCGACCCTGACCCTGGCTCAATCGTTAGCCGATTTGCAGATTTCGGTGGGGCAGAGCGGTGTTTGGGTAACGGATGATCTTTTCGACGTGGATGCGGTCACGTGGTCGGCGATCCCGGAGCCGTCGACCTATGCGATTGGGGCGGGTCTTGGGGCGTTGGGGTTGGTTTTCTGGCGTCGTCGCCGGTAAGGACGACGGGGAGCTTGATCCGGCTCAACCAATCACCTGGACCACTCCGGATTGGCGGATAACGGCATCGTAAGTCAGGAGGGGCAAGCCCTTGATGAGGGCACTGGCGACAATCGTTCGATCGGCGGGATCCCGGTGATCCCAATCCAATTGGAGGTTTTTCAACCACACCTGGGTGGTAACGGATAACAGGTAAAAGTTCTTCACGGATTTCAGGATAGCCGCATATCGATCCACGGGCATTCCGATATTTAACTTCCCCTTCCGGATTTTAACCCCGACTTCCCAGATGGAAATGGAGCTGATGTAGATGGGATACCCTTCTCTTTCCGCCCGATTCAGAGCCGCCTTTCCCGAACGGGAGAGTTTACCCCTCTGAAAAGTCCACCACAGGAGGGTATGGGTATCCAGGAGCAGGGACATCAGATCTCCGCCCAGTCTTCGGTTTCCGAATCCATAATGTCATTCGGGATGAAGACCTTTCCCTGGTAGGGGGAAAACGCTTCCGCAACGGTGAGCCTGGGTTTTAGCGGTAAGACCTGAAGGACCGGTTTGTTGTGGTCCGTTACGATAATTCCTTCACCGGATGCTTCGATCTCGCGGAAAACTTCCAGCATGGTAGCTTTTAACTTGGTTTTCGACAGCATGCGCATCGTCATCAAAATGGTTATATTTCTGACTATTTTCAAGGCCTATTTCCCCGGGGGTGGTCAGGGCAGGAGCAAGTTGAGGTCCGTGGTGGGCCTCGACCGATCAGGAGGGGGAGGGGACCGAGAAATGCTTTTTCAGTAGCGTTCGTCGACGAGCCAGGCTTCCTCGGGGTGGGCTTCCCAGCGCTTGCGGAGGATGACCTCGTTCGGGGAGAAGCGCCCCTGGTATTGGATGCCGCCGTGAGAGAGGTTGATGCTCATGGAGGGCTGGTCCCCGCTGCCATCGACCCAGTGGGGGGTGAGGAACTGATTCCAGAGGAGGTCCCCGGGCTGCATTTGATAAGTGACAACGGACTCCGGGTCGGCCTTCGGGGGGTGGGGGGAGCGGACGTTCTGCTTTTCGTCAACGATTTGCTGCGCGGGGAGGACGGCTTCGGGATCCTTATAGCCATTGAAATTCTTGGTTCCGTAAACCTGCCAGGCAAGGACGTGTGAGTTGTCGGCGTGATAGCTGGAGCTGCACCCTTTCCCGGAGATAAAGATGATCGGGTAGCAGCGCTGCCAGGTGAGACCGGTGGAAGCGAGGAAGGTGCGCCACGGGATCATGACCTCCCGCTGGAAGTGCTCGAGAAATTGGCCTTTCCCGTAGAAGTCCTGGAGGTGGAAATTGGCGAGGGTAAAGGGCGACGTGAGGATGTCCTCCAAGGGTTGGGTGCGAAAGGCGGCGATCCTTTTCTCGCGTTCGGTGTCATCCGGGGTGCCCGGGATCTGGACCCGGGAGCGCTCGTTCCGGCGGAGGATATCGATGATCTTCTCGCAAGGCGGAAGATCGAGTTGCAGGCGGATCAACTCCGGCGCGAGGAGGACGTTAACGTGGGCGTTCCAGTGCTGGAGGAAGTCTTCAACTGTGTGGCAGGTGATTTGCATGGGGCAGGCGGGATTCCGGTCGTGGGCGGCTTGTGGGGAAGGGCGTGTGCTTCAGGCGCGCTTTGGGAATTCCGCTTTTTCGTAGGCGAGGATGGGATCCATGAATTTCCCGTCGGCGGGGACCTCGCGGGATTCGCAGAAGTGGTTCCAGACGGCGCCGAAGGGCATGGATTTCATGGATTCGAAGAGAGCGAGGCGGCGGGTGTAATCGCCGGCGTCCTCGGCTTCACGGAGAGAGGCGGTGGGCTCGAGGAGGGCGATGAGGAGGGCGCGTTGCATGTTCCGGGTGCCGATAACCCAGGCGGCGATGCGGTTGATGCTGGCATCGAAGAAATCAAGACCGATGTGGGTGCGATCGAGGAAGCCGCCGACGACGAGTTCGCGTGCGATGGCGAGGAGGTCGTCGTTGAGGGTGATGACGTGGTCGCTATCCCAGCGGACACCCCGACTGACATGGAGGAGGAGCCGCGGGATGTAGAGCATAACGGAAGAAATCTTATCGGCGATGGTCTCGGTGGGGTGGAAGTGACCGGCGTCAAGGCAGAGGAGGGTCTGGTTTTGGATAGCGTAGCCGAGGTAGAACTCATGAGAGCCGACGACATAGCTCTCGGAGCCAAGACCGAAGAGCTTGCATTCGATGGCATCGAGGTTGTGGTTGGGGTCGACCTTCGGGGCGAGGACGGTGTCGAGGGAGTCCTTCAGTCTTTGGCGGGGGGCGAGGCGGTCGGCGGGGGTGTCCTTAAGGCCGTCGGGGATCCAGATATTGGTAACGCAGGGGGTGCCAAGTTCCTTCCCGAAGTAGGCTCCGATCTCGCGGCAGCGGATGCAGTGGTTGATCCAAAACTGGCGGATACCCGGGTCGACATGGGCGAGGGTGAAACCATCATCGGCCTTGGGGTGGGAGAAAAGGGTGGGGTTGAAATCGAGACCGATGTTGCCGCTTTTGGCCCAATCCGCCCAGGCCTCGAAATGCTTGGGCTCGATCGCGTCGCGTTCGACTTTCTGCCCGCCGTGGTCGAGGTAGATCGCATGGAGGTTGAGGCGGTGGGAGCCGGGAATGAGGCTGTAGGCGAGGTCGAGGTCGCGTTGAAGTTCGTCGATATTGCGTGCCCGGCCGGGGTAGTTCCCGGTGGCCATGATGCCGCCACCGGTGAGGCCGGCGGTGGATTCAAACCCGCCGACGTCGTCCCCCTGCCAGCAATGCATGGAGATGGAAATGGATTCGAGGGTCTTGAGGGCGGTGTCAACATTTACGCCGATTTCGGCGTAGTGTTCACAGGCGAGGGAATAGCGGGTTTCGTCGTTCATAGTCCGGGTCGTTCAGGGGTTTGGGAGGTAAAAATCGAGTGCCTAGCATCCTTCGGGAAGGGAAGGGCCGGGAGCAAGCAAAAGTCCGTTCCGGCGGTTGAAAGCCAACCGCTCAGGGTGTGTAGAACACTTCCTCGAGGTCCATCCACCAGTCCTCCTTGGAGGCATTTTCACCCGCGAGAGGGCGTTGGCAGGGGTCGGTTTCCTTCCACCAGCGTTGGGTTTCGGGATCTTCCCCGATGGCCCGTGAATCGGCGTCAAGGTCGTCGCCGATATACTCGCAATAGCTGAAGAGGAGTTTCTTACCGTCGATCTCACCGAGGTGGATGGAGTAGTTCCGAAAATTGGATTTCCGGATCCGGTCGAGGACGGTGCGCCAGACATCGGCGTGGAGTTCCCGGTAGTAGGCTTCCTTCTCGGAGCGGAGTTCGACGACGGAGGCGAAGCGGCGGGGTTGAGGATTAGATTTTTCCTGTGGGTCGGGGTTGGTGGGGCCGTAGATGGGGTTTGGCATTCTATTGTTTTTGGTTTTTCACCGGACGCAGGTCGAGCCTTACCTTGCGCGGATTCCCCGTCGTTCGCGCAGGAGGGGCGCGTCTGAATGGAAATCGGCACCCAGCTCCGGGTATTTTATAAGGTTGTTACACAACACTTACCCGACGGTCACAGAACTCTCCGAATTAGGGATTTATGCCTTTGTCAAACGAGGAAGATATCCTCAAGGTCGAAGTTTTTGGGACGTGCCTCTGCTCTCTTACTCGCGGTGTTTTTCTCTTCCACAGTTTCTATTTACCGACTGCTTCTATCGGCCCTTCTGGTGCTAGCGGCTGACGTGGGCCGGGTATCCGGGGAGGATGCGCCGGTGTCGGGAACACCGCTGCTTGTTGGGGCGTGGATGCTGGAGGCGATTGATGTGGATCCGCGGGAGATCCCGGAAGCCGAAAAAGTGGAGTTGTTGAAAGAGGGGATGGCGAAAACGCATCCGGTTGGCGGCACTTTTCTCGAATTGAGTGCGGATGGAACTTTTATGCTTTTGCGGCGGCCCGAAAAACGGGCTCGCGGAAGATGGAGGAGCGCGGATGGAAGTTTTGCTTTACGACTGGAGGGGACCCGGGAGGACGGTCCACCGGAATTGCCCTACCGGCTCTACGCCCTGGACCGGGAGACCCTTGTCCTGCAGCTGGCGATACCGGCACAGCCGGAGTATCGGGTTTTCTTCCACTTCACGAGGAGCCCCTGGACTATCGAGGATTTTAAAAAATGAAACAGGGATGCAGGCGTTACGCCCACCTTTTGGGATTGCTGATGGTATTGGGAATCCAGGCCCTGCATGGAACCCCGAGGGTCAACTACACCGTGCAGGTGACTCGTCTGGAATTCAACGATACGGGCGATTGCTATGATCCGACAACAGATGAGGAATTCCGGGCCCGGGTCTGGGCTTTCGACAACGTGAATTCCAGCACCGCCGGAGGGGGCCAGACCGTCGGGCCGAATCACGACGGCTACATCGACTGGTTTGCGGGGAACTACCCAATTCAGTCTCGCAGCAACACGACCGCGAGCCAGATCACGATCCGCCTGCAGGCGTATGAAGAGGATGGGGGCCCGGACGATTTCTGGGACCCGGATGACTGCCAATATGGGCCGACCGATGTCGGAACGATCGCCTTTCGGAACACGGGTCATAACACCTGGACGGAGTATGGCTGGTTTGGACCGCGGAGTGAGAGTATTCCCTACGGGGTAAAGGTCCGCGTGTTCTGGTCTTACGTTACCCCGGGAACACCGACCTTATTAGCTGCCACTTCGATTACTGATGAGGGATTTGTGGCAAGTTGGACGTCGACTCCCGATGCCAGTCATTACCTCGTCGAGGTCTCGACGACATCCGATTTCAGCAATGTGGTCACGACCGAGCAGGTTACGGGAACGAGCGCAGCCCTGGAATTGGAGGGAGGGCGGACGTTTTTCTATCGGGTTACGGCGGTCAACACCCTTGTTGCGGGAACCCCCAGCAGCGCCCAGACGGTCGTGACCCTGCCGGAGGCTCCAGAGATCTCGGCAACGGACGGAACGGTTTCCGGGCAGGTCGAAATAAACTGGGAGGCGGTCGTGGGGGCGGCGAACTACGCGGTTTACCGGAATACCTCGGATGATTTTGGAAGCGCGGCCCTTTTGACAGCGAGCCCGGTCACGGCGACGTTTTTCGCGGATATCCCGGCGGGGGGAGAGGTTCCGCCGGAGCCGGGAGTCACCTATACTTACTGGGTGGTTGCCCGAAACGGATCTGGATCGGCCGGGCCGCCGAGTGCGGCGGACACCGGGTTTCACGGATTGGGCGCCCCGGCGAATGTGACGGCCTCCCGCGGGACCGATCCGGACAAGGTTCAACTCAATTGGGATCCGGTGCCGCTTGCGGATGGTTACCTACTCTTTCGGAGCACAAGCGATGATCCGGAAGGCCCGGAGACGATCATCCTGCAGACTTTGGCGAACCCTCTTCTGAACAGTTTTGCGGACACCTCGGCGATTGATGGCGAGGTCTACTCCTACTGGCTGGTCTCCACTCTGGGAGGTCAGCGTAGCGCTTTCAGTAATCCGGCGATTGGTCAGCGCTCGATTCCCGTGCCCACAGGACTGAGCGCATCGGATGGCCTGTTTCCGGATAAAATCCGTGTCCGGTGGAACGCGGTTTCGGCGGCCACGAGATACGAGCTTTACCGCAATACGGATCCTGTGCTTCCGGGGACCCCGACTTTTACCGGCATCACGGGAACGGAATATGACGATGCGATCCAATCGGCACCGGGCAGCTCGTATTATTACTGGGTTCGGGCGGTGCGGGATGGCCGGACCAGTCCGGTATCGGAAGGGGACGCGGGGAGCCTGGGCTCCGGCACCTCGGAGAGCCTGGCGGTGGCGTATTCGGGTTCGGTGAAGTATGAGGAACCGGGTGATTTTGGAGGAGGGGACACCTACTCTGGCGAGGCCAATCCCTACCTCGGGATGGTGGACCGGACTTGGCCGACAGGGAACGACCGTTGGCGGTCCTATTTCTGGTGGTCGGCCCCCACGGCGGGTGCGGCGGTAGAGCGTGCGTTTATCACCTCACTCGGGTTCAGTCGGGATAACTACCAGGACGACGACTGGTTCCTCCCGCGGGGGGCAAAAATACCCCGGACGTTCGCGGAGTGGACCGGCCTTGATTCCGCGGCGCGGTTTTCCGTGCTGGATATCGATGGGGAGACACCGCGCTATTTTGACTTGTCGTCCTTTCCTGGAAACAGCTTTTCGGAGACAAATCTGGAGGTAGACCGCAGGCATCTTCCGGACTTGATGAAGGGAGATTTCGGGATCGGTTTCAACTACACGGACCAGAGCGGGGGAGGTGGAGATGACAGCACAAAATCCCTGATGAGCGCCGACGGTATTCTCGTAAACCTCACTTTTGCACCGGCCCTGAATACACTAGTCGACGGGGCGACCGCGGGCAGCGGAAGCCTCATGAACCTGACCTGGAACGCGGTATTATCGAATTTTGATTTTCTGTCCTACCGCGTGCAGGTCGCCACGGATTCCGGATTTTCCGATCGAGTCGTAGATTCACGGGTCACATCGAATGCCTACTCGTTTTCTCCGCTCGACGGGGGAACCTACTATTGGCGGGTTCGGGTGGAGGATCCATTTTTCCCGGAGAATCATTCGAATTGGTCGGAGGAGCGTGACTTTGAAGTGCCGACTCCGGAGATTCCTCCTTCGCCCAGTTTCCTCAATGCGCGTGACGGAATCAGCGTCAGCACCCTTCGGGTAAGCTGGGAGGCGGTTCCGGGAGCAAGCTCGTATGAGCTTTACCGGAATACGATCGACGATCTGGCAAGCGCAGTCCGGGTCGATGGCGGGGGACTCGCCATCAACCGGTTTGACGATGTCAACGTCGTTCCCGGCGATCTCTACTTTTACTGGGCGAAGGCGAAGAACAGCGCGGGGACGAGTGGATTCAGTCCGGGAGATGTCGGCTACCGGGCCATTGGGGGCGAGGTGCAATCGGGGATTTCGGAAAAGGGGTCGATCTGGCGCGATGAAGACGGTGATTACGGGAGCAATCTCAACCCTTATTTCGGCTGGGAGGACAATGACGCCTTTTTCTTCCAAGACGATGACCACTACATTGGATTTCAATGGTTTGATACATCCAACCTTCCGGCAGGAGTCGCGATCGAACAGGCGTTCCTCGGGCAGCTCGGTTACAACAAAGTCGATTACGAGGACTCGGATTGGAATTTTCCACGGGCGGCGCGCATCCCGATGGACCGTCCGACCTTCAACGCCCTGGGAGGCAATGCGAACAAGTGGGAAGGGGCGCTCTCCGGGATCTACAACGAGGGACCATTTTACCTGACCCTTCCTTCGGACGAAGGGGACACCTACCGGGAAATCGACGTGCCGGTTTTCCGTGAGGATGTCCCGGCGATCCGGGATCCGGATGGTTTCGGGCTAGCCTTTGACGGGCTGTCCACGCTTGGGGACCCGGGTGACGATTCGACGCTAATGCTGGGGATCCTTGGCGATTTAAAGACGACCTATTTTGAAACCCCGAATCGGAGCCTCCCGGCACCGGCCTCCACCTTCGCCAGCGGGGAGGCGGTGGCATTTGAATGGACGGGATCCTCGGTTTTCAGCCCGTATCTTTCAACGCGACTCCAGGTTGCGCGGACCGATGATTTCCTGAATCCGCTGGTCGACGTGCTCCTGGCATCGAACACCTTTGAAGGAGCTTTTATCGATGGCGGGACCTACTATTGGCGGATCCGGATTGAGGATAAGGAAAATCCGTCCAACGCCTCCGCCTGGTCGGTTTCGGAAAACTTTATTGTCAGCCCTCCGCTCGCGGTGGCGGGGGTAGCGGGGACCGTTCAGGCCTCGGACGGGCTCTACGCGGACAAGGTTGTGATCAGCTGGTCGACGGTAGATCTGGCGAGCCGGTATGAAGTATGGAGCGCGGGCGACGGGCAGTTGGGATCAGCAACTCTGCTCGGGGAGACGACCGCCACTTTTTTTGAAGATCCCTCGTCCGCGGAAGGGGAAGACCGCACTTACTGGGTGCTGGCGGCAAACAGTCAGGGAAGCACCGGCTTCAGTGAATCGGACAGCGGGTTCCGAGGGATTGATTTCGGGGTGACGGTGGTCTGTCCGCTCGTGGAGGCCGGATCGATCGAGAACGACACGGTGTGGGGCTACGCGACCTTAAACGAGCCGCAGTTCGGGCTGGATGACGGCACGGTGTGGAACGCCTGGTATCGCGGGTTCCTCTGGTGGAATACGGACGCGGTTCCGGACGGGGCGGCGATCGACCGGGCGACAATCGAATACCTCGGGTTCGCGCCGGTCGAGTTCCTCGCCCTGAACCCGAAGACGATCGAAGCGATCCGCCTGAACCTCCCCTATGAAGCCTTCAGTGGGCTTTCGGTGGAGCAGCAATACGGGGAGCTCGACACGACAGGGAATGAAAAGGAAGTCTACCTCCAGCTGACTACGAGCACCGGCCGCGCGGCCAGCCGGGCAAATATCCCGTTCTTCCGGCGGGACCTTGGCGACCTGTCCTCGCAGGATCGCTTCGGTCTGGCTTTCGGTTCGGACGAGAACGACGCCGGGGCGGTGGCGGACACTGCGATTTTCCGCGCACGGGCGGGCGCTCTTTCGGTCACCTATTACACCGCCCCCTCTCTACTTGCTCCGGCGAACGGAGCCACTTTCGACGGCGGGGTCGCGGTCTCATTGGAATGGACTTCGGTGATCAGCTTCGGGAACGATACCTTCCTCCGATATCGTATTCAGATATCTGATACTCAGGATTTCAGCAACCTGCTCTTCAACCGGATTTCGCGCGAGTCCACCCTGGCATACGACGAGCTGGCCGACGGGCAAACCTACTACTGGCGGATTCGGATCGAGGATGGAATCAACGCAGAGAATGCGACCACCTGGACGGCGCCCCGCTCGTTTTCGGTGCCCTTGCCGGTGCCTGGGCCGCCGGGTGGGCTGAGGGCGAGCGAGGGCGGCTTTACGGACCGAATCGAGGTGGAATGGTCCCCGGTGCTGAAAGCGTCGGAGTATATCGTTCATCGTGCGGCGGAGGACGATTTCAGCCAGTCGACGCAGGTGGGGGTGACGAGCGGAACCGGATTCACGGACCCATCGGTGGCCCCGGGTGAAGCCTTTTTCTACTGGGTGGCGGCACGGAACGCCTCGGGGACGAGTTCCTTTGCGGGCCCGGCGCGGGGTACCCTCGGGCTGGATACGGTAACGAACCTGCAGGTTACGGATGGAACGGTGCCGGGATCGGTCGAGCTGAGTTGGGACCCGGTGGCGTCCGCGACGGGATACCAGATTCTGCGAAACACGGTGAACGACCCAAGCCGGGGTGCGGAAATTCTGGGGACGACGGCAGACCTGCAATATAGCGACAGCGGAGCGATATCGGGACGGAACTATTTCTACTGGGTCCGGCCGGTTGACAGTGTTGGAGTGGGGCAAGCGGGTGAATCGGACACGGGCTACCGCGGGCTGGCTCCCCCGCTGGAGGTAACGGCATCGGATGGGACCCGCCTCGACGGAATCGAGCTTGGCTGGTCGGCGGTGAACGGAGTGGATAACTATCTGATTTTGCGGAACACGGAGAATAATCCGGATACGGCGGCGGAATTAACGATCACGGCTGGAACCGGCTACACGGACACCTCAGCCCTGCCAAACCTGCGTTTCTTTTACTGGGTGCGTTCGCAAGCGGGAGCGCAGAAGAGCATTTTCAGCCTGGGAGACGAAGGAACGGTAGGCATCGCGAGCCCGGTCGTTCTCGAGGCCTCGGATGGGGCCTTCCCGGATCGCGTGGAACTGTCCTGGCAACCGGTGGTTGGGGCGATGGGTTACCGGATTTGGAGACATACGGAAGACGAGCCGGAATCCTCTGAACTGCTTGTCGAACTTGCCGGGGGGGATGCGAATTTTTATGCGGACGGAGATGCCCTGCCGGGGGTTCTTTACACCTATTGGGTTCAATCTTACAACGCCGTGACCGCAAGTCTCCTCGACGAGTTGGATACCGGATTTCTTGCACCGGGAGGAATTTCTGCGACAGACGGTGACTATTTCGACCGAATCGAAGTAGAGTGGAACCCGGCATTTGGAGCGACGGGCTACGAGCTTTGGCGTCACATCGTGGACGATCTTTCAGCAGCGAGCCAGCTGGATGTCCTTGGAGCGAAGGTGACGGAATACACGGATGTGACGGCGGCTTCGGGGACGACTTATTTTTATTGGGTAAGGGCAAATTATGCGGATTCCGTCGACTCGTCTTTTTCGGAGGGCGACGCGGGCAACCGCGCGAATGGCGGAACCGTCGACCTGCCGCCTCTGAGCAGTGGTTCGGTGGAGGACGGGGACGAGACTTCCGGAGATCCGTTCGTCGGCTGGGTGGATTTCACCTGGCCGGTGGAAGATGACGAATACCGGGCCTATTTCTGGTGGGATACAACACTGGTCCCCAGTGGGGTTGCTTTGGAGAAGGCGGAGTTTCTCGGTTTAGGGTATTCCAAAGATAATTATGATGACGAGGACTGGTCCTACCCGAAGTGGAAGCGGATCGAGAGTAGCCGGAGTGCCTTTGAATCGGCGGCGGCGTCAACGAAATGGAACCTCCTGGAAATCGGGCCGGAGACGCCGACGGTATGGGGTATTCCGATCGACCGGGGCAACCCGTATGCGGCGGAGCCGGTCCGCTTTAGTCGGGAGGATTTAACCCGGTTAGGCGGGGGAGGGGATTTTGGCCTCGGCGTGATGAGTGACGATACGACCGGCAGCCCGGGAGATGACAGCACACGGTTGCGATTGTCGGCGGGGTCGATCCGGGTCACCTATTTCGCGGATCCGCGTCCGCTCGCTCCGGCGGATGCCGAAGCGGTGCCCAGCAATACCCGGGTCGTTCTGGAGTGGGAACCGGTTTTCGCGAGCAACCCCAATTTGCAGTATCGGATTCAGGTTTCGGGGAGTCCGGATTTTCCCTCATTCCTGGTCAACCGCGCCCAGATGCAATCCCAATACGACATGGGCAGGCTGATCGACGGCGTCCAGACGTTTTACTGGCGGGTGCGGGTAGAAGATCTCGCGCTGGAAGCATTGGACGCTGCTGAGCTCGACAATCCCGGATTGAATGCTTCGCGCTGGTCGCCGGTCCGGCAATTCACGATCGGCGCGCCGTCGGCGGCCCCCTCGCCCCCCGGATCGGTCTCTGTGAGCGAAGGCAGTTTTGAATCGGCGATCCGCGTGCGATGGGAGCCGGTGGAGCGGGCGTCCGGTTATACCGTTTACCGGAACCCCCTCGACGACGCTTCGGGGGCGACCCCGATCGGGACGGTGGGGCACGACGAACAGAGGTTTTTCGATGAAACGGCGGGCGAGATGTTGACCTATTATTACTGGGTGGAGGCGACGAACAGTGCAGGTGGTAGCGGCATCAGCGGCGCGGGGGTCTCCGGCGTCCGCCCGGGGACGGCTACGGAGGCGATCTTCCCCCAAT
>CAYQKH010000022.1:25616-29541 GCA_964417945.1 uncultured Opitutales bacterium | reverse complement strand
GACCTGTCTCTTGGTGGTGCGATCTATTCCGACACTGGGGCGTTCAGCGATGTGGAGTTTACGACCAATACGGATGACTACGAGAGCCGGTTGGATTACTCGAACTCAATCAACCTGGATATCCCGATTTTTGTCCAGCTGGCGGGCTTCGGGACCGATCCGAACGCGGAGGAGTTTCCCCGGATTGAGCTGTCGGGCAACCTCTTCCCGGGCGGGGGGGAAGAAGGGGTCACCTTCAGAAGCACCAACCTGGATAAGCTGCTGGATTTCTCCTCGATTTCCATCCAGGACGTGCTGCAAATCCTTCGGGACATTTTCGAGTGGCTGCAAGACTTCAGCGACTCGGACTTCATGCAGAAGGAGATTCCGTTTGTGAAGGGGAAGCGCTTTGGTGATGTCCTCGACTACGCGACGGCCTTTAACAACCAAATCCTGGAAGAGGCGGATCTCGATGGGCTAGAGACCTTTTCCGAATTTTTCCAGGCCTTGACAGATGCGGGAATCATTGAAGTGCCAGGCGGCGGGGGAGAAGCAGTCAAATTTGATGCGGAAAACCGCAGCTACGAATTCCCGATCGTTTTTGATTTTAATTTAAACGATTTCGACCTTTGGGAGTTGGACAAGCTCGGGGAAGTGGATCTGGAAAAACTCTATGAGCTTTTCGAAGGGCCGACCTCCAGCGCGTATGTCCAATACGCAGAGCGCGACCTCGATACGATTGTCGACGCGGGCCTCTTCACGCTTCTGCAGGTTTATGATCTAATGCTGGTTACGGAATCGGATTTCATCATTTCGGAAGGGCTCTTTCCTGAAGAAGTTATCAGAGAACTGGTCTCTGATTACGAAGAGGAGCTTGCCGAAATCGACGATCCGCTCCTGACGACCGATTTTCAGAAGCTGGAGCACCTCGGGTTGGTCGGGGTGGATCTTCTGATCGAAATCAATGACGGCGTGGAAGAATTCCGCGATCTGATCGCGGAAGGGATTCTCGAACGGAACGACCTGGTCGATCTGCAGGTGGTGGACATCTCCATGTATGGCTTCCGCGAGTGGATGTTCCAGGAGCGGTTGTTGGTGAGTGAGGTGATCGGGCAGACGCAATTCACCTTCGAATACCTGATCAACGAAGGCCGCTTACGCAAAGAGTGGTTTGACGACCTTCCTAAGGTGCAGACCGAAGTCTTGACCGATCGCTTCGGGCTGGCAACCTACGAGGAACTGAATGAGAACGACCTGATCGACCGTGGCGGGTTGGTTGATCTTGATGCGTTGTTGGCCTCACCGGCAAAACTGGTCACTCTGGCGGACCTTCTCCGGGCAGAGTTAATCCGCGAAGCAGACCTCCTGAATATTCCGGTGCACCTGGGTCGGTTCGACCTTTCGGATTGGACCCTGCAGGATCATTACAACCTGGATCTGGTGACGGACGCGATGATCGACAGCCTGAACCTAGACCACTTCCAGTTTGAGCAAAACGACATCGACCTAGGTTTTGACTTCGGCAATGAGGACATCGGGTTGATTGCAGACATCCAGGCGGATCTCAAAGCCGGGGTGGGGGGCCGTTTTAACCTGGTCCTGGATTTGGACGGCCCGACCGGAACCGAAGGCCTGACCCTGTTGATCAAGGAAGCCAGCCTGACGGGATCGGTTGCCTTTGATGCCTCCAATTTTGATGTGGGGGCGCGGATAGGATTTGTGGAATTAACGACGGAAGGCGACGTTCATCTTGATGCCCAGGCCACCTTCTCGATCGGCGGGCCGGACAATGAGAACCCGGTGAAATTCGGGGATCTTTTAAAGGAAAGTGGGTTGAGCAACGTTGATTTTGATATCGATGGCGAGGCCTGGGCAAAATTGCAGGGACTCCGCATCACGGGCAATTCGTTCCCGGACCTGAATATCGCCCCGAATAAAGAAATCGGGATCTTGGTGCAGGACCTGGGCAGCCTTGGTAATGTCGAGGTGATCAAGCAGGAGGGTAACCAACCGATACTCTTGACGGAAACCGTAGTGGTCGAAGGGGAGCCGAAAGAGCGGGTGCGTCTGCACAATGCCATTATCGACAGCGGGGATGCGGATGCCGATGATGTAATCATCGCGCTACCGGATTTGGGATCGGTATTCGATTTTTCCGAATTGTCGTTTTTCGACATCGTGGATGCGATCAACCTCGGGCTGGATGTGGTCCAGGACGCCCTGCAAGGGCTCAGCTTTTACAATGAGCGGCTGCCGATCGTAAACGTTTCGCTCGCTGAAGTTTTCACCTTCCTCGACGATTTGGGTCAAACCGTGGCTGACCTGGAGGACAATCCAGTCGAGTCCCTGCAAAAACTGGAGGCCAAGTTGGAGGATATCTTCAACGTCGACTCGGCTACCGATAATTTTGTGGATCCGGAAGGGACGATACCTCGCCCGGTCCATGAACAGGCGGTCTCCCTTTTCCTGAAGGAGGGTGTGCTCTACCTGCACTTTAACTGGGGTCAGGTCTTCAGTGATTTTTACCGGTTTGCATTGGATCTCGACGAACTGGGCCTGGATCTGGATAGCCTGGGTATCTCGAACCTGACCGACCTGCTGGGTGGAGGAGGGGAGTTGAACCTTTCCGCTTACATCGACGCGGTGGTCGATATCGGGATCGCCTACGATACCCTCTCGAGCAATGACGGGGTGGATATATTTCTCGTCGACTACGATGGGGACACGGGCGACGACGGTCTGTTGGGGACACATATTGAAGCGGGAGCCAAAGTAATCGGGGAAGAATTGGAGTTGAAGTTCAGCCCCTTTGGCATCGATCTCGGCGTTTCCGGCGGAACGGTGGCCATTTCGCGCTGGCAGCAGGACAAAATTGAGGTCCTGACTTCCAGTGATCCGCTGCCGGAAGATGGGGTGTTGACCGATGATGTGACCCTGGTGGTAGAGATTGACGGCCACCAGACGGTAGAGGTCTTATTTGAGGCGGAAGCTACAGAGGGCTTTGGGGATGAATTGGACCTGTTTCATTATTTCCTGGATACCCTTGTGGATGCCCTGCAACCGGAGGGCGTGGAATTCGGAGTAACCGCGTCCTATGACAACGACGAGCTTACCATAGAGTTCATTAACGAGATCCGGATTCTTCCAAGCTCTGAAAATGCGCACCTTTTAGGGTTTGATGGAACTGAAGCTTCGGCTCCTATATATGAGAATGGAGGAATCGCTGACTACCACCGTGGATTGGTAACGGACATCGACGACCCGCTGAGCAGCGACCCGGACAAACGGATTTTCCGTCCAGAAGACAAAGCCACTTTTGCGCGGGCCCTCATTGCGATCGATCAATCGGGTAATGCCGTGGAGGATGATGGGCGCTTCCGCTTCGACGAGAACTTCTTCGACAACCTACGGGTCGAGGTGGACGGCGGCTTTGACGTCGAACTCCCGGTGGTGATTGGCTCGACTTCGATCGGGGACATCAGCCTGACAACCGGCCACCTCGAGGATAAGAACGACGGAATTATCAACATCGTAAACTATATCCTGGGCAAGCCGCATGAATCACCGCCCATTCTGTTCAGCGCCCCAAGTCTCAGCACCTATTTCAGCGACACCTCCCTTCTCGGATTATTGAACAATCCGGGCATCATCCTGGACGGGATCGATCTCGCCCTGGGCGGGGTGCAGGAAATTCTCGGATCCAGTTTTGCCCAGGACTTGCCCCTGGTGGGTGACAAACTGGGACAAGCGGCCGGTTTTATCCGCGATATTAGGGAGGGCTTCCTCGCAGACCTGAAGGACAAGCTTTCCGGCAACGGCAAGGCGATTGAATACATCCAGGAGAGCCTCTGGAATCTCTTCGGTCCCCTCGGGTTGGACATCATCCTCGACGGCAATAACGATGGATCGGTCACCATCAGCGACATCAATGTTGGTTGGTTCGATG
>CAYQKH010000022.1:0-25516 GCA_964417945.1 uncultured Opitutales bacterium | reverse complement strand
GTGGGCATAGCCGCCTTCCTCGACGGGGCGCCTCTGGATCCAAATGTCACCTCGCCGTTCTCGGCGGAGGGGCAAATGCTCTTTTTTAATGTCTGGGCGGTGGACCGGGCAGCTCCCAGTGGCCTGTTTGGAGGACTCTCCTTGAATTACGAGGGCAATGAGGCGGGTCGCCTTACCCTCGATCACATCCTGAGCAACAAGCTAACTGATGTCTTCGAAGTTGATCTTTCGGTTGAAGCGGATGTGGACCTTGAGCTGGAACTGGGGATTAACGGCTTGCCGGGATTTCCCACCCTGAAAACCAACCTCGTGGCGAAATGGGGCTGGAGTCTGCAGGATGGGCCAACTGAAGCGGATATTGGATTCCGGAGAGTCCGGATTGACTTCGGCAGCCTGCTCCGGGACTACCTGAAACCAATTGTCGATAAAATCAACGAGGTGCTGGATCCCTTTCGTCCGTTGGTGGATGCTCTGACCCGGGATATTGGTGGATTGAAACAACTGGGGATGGAGGATCCGAATCTGTTGGGTCTGGTCAACCTCTTGCTGGAAGTCTGGGACAAGGAGCCGATTGATTGGGCCTTTATCTACGAGGTCAAAAAGTTCTTTGATATCGCCGAACGGATCGGGCGGATGGCGAGCGATCCAAGTGGTGAAGTGCTGTTGGGCGACATCATCAATATTGCCGACGGTGGCGAGACCCTCCCGGTTTCCTTCGAGGAGGCTTTTGGCAATTTGAAGGGGCTTTCCCAGGGGGATAACGAGTGGATGCAGGAGCAGGCCGCCCGGCAGGCAGAGGAAGACCTTAAGCGCAAGGCCGATTCGGGAGACGAGGAAGCGAAAAGGCAGATCGCAGAGGCGGAAAAAGCGGCCGAGGATGATAAGAAAAAAGCGAACCAGCGGTCCGGTTTCAAATTTGACTACATCTTCGACTTGAACAACTGGATGCAAATGTTGCAGGGCGGAGATGCGATCCTCTTTACCTATGAGCTACCCATCCTCGAAGTAGAATTCGACTTTTATCAGACCATTCTTACGGCCTACTTTGGACCGGCTGTTTTGAACGTCGACCTATTTGGAGGGCTCAACTTTAAGGCCGACCTCGCCTTCGGCTATGACACTTACGGTATCCGGCAGGCGGTCAAAACGAAGGACTGGACGAAGGTTTTCGACGGATTCTTTATTGCCGACTTTGAGCTTGGGCGGAATAACGTGTATGAAGCCGCTGGGGTAAAGGACTATTTCGACCTGAAAGACCTCTTTTTAACAGAGGGGAAGGATAACGGGACCGGAGGAACGGAATTCGAAGTCATTGAGACTTTTGAACATAAGTTTGAGGGAGATAAGGATGGGGATCCCGGGAAGGGTAAAAAGATCGGTTTCAAGGACACGTTTTTTGTGAAGGATGGCGACGGTTTTAAGGCTCTGCCACCCGCGGAAGAGGGAATCCCATCAAAGGACGATTTCGGGCGCCGCCTCTCGAAAAAGGAGCCCATTTACATCAAAGTGGGGGATGCCTACAAGGAGGTCAGCATTCCGAAGCTGGAGAGTTTCGGGTTGGGTGCCGAAAAGTATGAGTTGAGCCTTGAAGCGACTTTCGGGCTGGCGGCTTCCATTAATGCGATCGTGCTGGCGGCCGGGTTGGAAGGATCGATTACCCTGACGGCGGGGCTCGATCTTGCGGACATTCAAATTCCGGAATTCTCGTTGATCAATCCGAATGGGTCGTCAGGCACGAGTAAGAACCTCACCGAATTCCAAATCATTGAAGCGGAAGAGCGCGCCGGTTCGAAGGTGGAATTTGAATGGAATGATAAAGAATACGCGGTCACCTACCGCGGCGACGGAAAGATCCGGATTCCGGAGATTGTGACGATGCTGCAATATCCCGATGGTGGATTCAATCCGGAGAACTTATTCAACATCGACTTAAAGCTGGATCTATTGGTCACCGTTTTCGTGGAGGTGGGGATATCCGTTCCGCTTTTGGGGGACATCATGGCGCGCATCGTTGATCTAACCTTGGTCGATGAGACAATTTTTGAATTAAATCACCGAGCCCCCCGGGTGGAGCCCTTCCTGGCGGAAGTATCCGGTGCAGTCCTGACGGTCAACTCGGGGCGCCGGGCGATTGAGCGGAGGTGGCTCGATTTTGACGATGGCGGTGAACAGTTCCAGTTCATCGGTGAGGCCGGAAATATTCTCCTGGTATACAATGATTGGGTGCAGCAATACTCCGGAGCCGATCAGGCGTTGGCCTTCGGAGACAAGCAGGCGGACGTGTTTGACGCCTCCGAGTTGTTTGAGGTGGAGACCGAGTTCCACGGTGGAGAGGGAGACGATACCCTGACGAGCGGAAGCGGACCGGCAATTTTCACCGGAGGTGAAGGCAGCGACGTCCTGGACGCCTCCTTGTCGGCAATCTCCCTGGGTGGCACCTACCAGGCGACCCTGGACGGCGGAGCAGGCGATGATGATCTCTTTGGTGGCCCGCTGAACGACCTCTTGATCGATGGTCCGGGTGATGACAAGCTCATCGGCGGCCTCGGAGATGACGTCCTGGTCAGTGGTCCGGGGGTCGATTCGCTGCGGGGAGGCGAGGGGAACGACACCTACAAGTTCCTCGACAGTTTTGGCATCGATACGACGATTTCTGACCGCGAAGGGGACACCATCCTGGATTTCAGTGAGATGACGCAGGATATTGAAGCCCGGATCCGGGGCAGCCAGATGGTCTTCAATGTTTTCGAGAATGGGGTCGTTGTCAGCAGCGTCACGGTGAGCCGCTCCAATGTGATCGAGATCCACTTGGGCCGTGGGAACGACCGGATTGATATTGAGGAATTTGCGGAAGGAACCCTGACGATCACGGATGCGGGCGGGAACGACCTTTACCTCGCGCCGATGGAGCGGGGAAAAACCTCCCCGAAGGAGGACGGGATCATTCGAATTCTGGATGGCGGCGGGGATCAGGATGAGGTTCGGGTGACACAGTTCAATGCGGACGACATCGATGATGCCCTTGAATTGACGCTCTACCAGATCAAGAACGGTCGGGAGATCATCCGGTTTGACGCTGGAATGGAACAGATGACAATCCTTGGCAAGGACACGACTGCCTTCGGTGCAGAGGTCAGCGGGATTGAAGAATCGGTGATCGACAACTGGGGTGGGGAAGTCCGGATCGAGGGCGACTCCTCCGGAATCAGCGAACTCGGGGTGACCAATCTGCGGGTAGTGGGGAGCAACTTTGTCGCGCACAGCGAACTGATCGCCAACGGCATCGATGTGGAGGTGGAACTCGACATTAAATTCGAGCAGGCGGTGGACGCCTCGGGTGAAGTCTTCCTGGTCGCGAATGAATATGACGAGGAAGCCAGCATCGTCTGGGATGTGATGTTTGCGAGCGATTTTGACGCGGAAGGCAACGTCAATATCCGGGCGCAGGACGTCGATTTCAATGGCCTGGTCGGGGGCGGAACGACGGCAGGATTTTTCAACATCCGCGCGGAGAACCTCGATGTGATTGATTACGATGTGACCGGTGGCGACATCGACTGGGATATCGCGATCAGCGATATTGTGATCAATGCCCCGGTCCGCTCTGGCGACTTCAAGTTGAAGACACCGGGCCTGGTCGATCTGAATGACACGGTCTATGCCACGGGCGACTTTTTCATCGACGCGCCGGTGCTGGATGAGATCTTCAACCGGATCGACGCGCACAACACGCGTTGGCGTATTGCTCAGAGCGACATCGTCCTTAACGCGCCATTCAATGCGATCTTTGACGGTTCGATCGACATCTATGCGATGCGCGACGACCGGACGGCCGGGGCCAATATCGAGATTTTTTACGATATCACGGGTTCTTCGGATGGCGGCCAGGACAATCAGGGAACCGGAAAATTCAAGTTCTGGGCTGAGGGCGACATCATCAACTATAGTCCGAGCGAAGTGGACCCGAACCGCTACCTTGCGGCGGGCACGCACCTGCTGCTGGGAGCCGATAATTACTACGTCCGTGCGGGAACGCCGGGAAGTTTCACCGAACAACTGAATGTCCTTTACACGACAATCGAGGGGATCACGGTCCACCTGAACGACGAGGGACTCAATCACGCCAACGCGATCGACATAATTATCCGGGAAACGGATTCGTTGAATGTTTACGCAGAGGATCTCTATACGCGAGATCGGCATGCTCCGGTTGGCCTCTACACCCGCTACGGCGAGATTGACATAGAGCTGGCAGCACGCGATGCCCGCTTTGCCCAGGAGAGCGGGATCATCTGGGCACGCCGGGAGGGCCGGGACATCCGGATTATCGCGGACGACTTTGATTTTAAGGAGGGCCCGAGCAGTGTGCGCGGGACAGGTCTTTTGACATTGAATGCGATGCATGCCGGTCAGAACTATATCTTCGGAACGGCGGCGGAGCATCAGCTCGGTGGCGACTGGGTCGATATCCGTGATACCTACCCCCTTTACGATTCCTGGGACCAATGGGAGATCGCCACGATGTTCAATAACACCAAGGGCTTCGCGACCGCCTTTGACCAGCTCTTTAAGCACACGGTCCACCTCTCCACCCGCGACATGGCGGCCCTGCGGGACGGCTTCGAGCATATCTACATTGGACAGGAAGGGGCAGCCCGCATGACCTTCGGAGATCTGAAAGACGCCGACATCATCAAGTGGAACGATTTGCCGCGAAACCGTGATTCCTCTTTCCGTGACCCGGTCTCGATCGAGGCGGAGGAAATTTACATTCGGGGTGAAGTGGAGGCCACGGATGTATTTGAATTGTCGACAGACATTTTAAACATCGCCTCGAAGAATGTGCACTTCCCGTTGGGCAAGACGGATTCAGGGATCGACGCCACTGACCTGAAGCTGGATCGCATCCAAGAGCGTATGGTGGTCGATGGTTGGATCAAGACGGATAAAAACATCATTGTCGATATCCCAGGCGATGGTGCCGAATTTGGGGTCGGGCCGTTGTATGATGGCCAGACCTTCCCGAACAATTTTGTGCAGGGTGTGACCGGGATCATTGAAACCCGCGGAGCGAATGCGCAGGTGAAAATTACGACTGCAAACTCGATTGTCCTCGCCGGGCGGACCACGGTTGGTGGCGACTTCAGTCGGGTGGAGTTCGATGCCGGAACCTATTTCGAGTTAAAGCAGATTGCCGGGACCATCCAGGCTCCGGACAACAACACGTATGTCGATATTGGGGCGAAGGAAGGGATCTACATCGGCGGGGAGATTCTGGCGGGAGCCAAATTTGAGGGAGGCGTAAAAGTAAAGTCGGCAGACATTACAACCCTGAACATTGAGACTCCGCACGAAATCCGGATATACGGCGCGGTGACTTCGTCGGATATCTTGAGCATTCGTGCGGGGACCGATCAGGACTACCTGCCAGGGGACGGGATCGATGCATCGATTTACCTCACCGGCCAAATTACTACCCTTGGAGACAACCGCGACCTGCACCTGGCCGGGCCGCAAAAGGTCCTCCTGGACGGCAGTCTGTTTGTCCGCGGTCAAAATTCGAGTCTTCGGGTGGAGTCGCTGGAACAGATTCAGTTCGGGAAATCGTTGGTTGAAGTGGCTGACAATGTTTTGGTCCATGCGGGTATCAATGCGATCTCCGGGCAGACCGGAGAAACCCCGCAGCAGGTCATTGACCGCCTTTATCCGACCCTCGCGATTGATGATCCGGACTACATCCCGACGCCGACTCTGGGGAATGAGCAGCAGATTGATCCACTCTCCGTTTTGATCGAGCCGACCACGGTGATGACCAGCCTGGCCGGAGGTAGCGATATCACGATCGAGGGTGAGACGGACGTTGAAATCAACGGCACCGTGGTGGCCGGCGGTAAGGTTGGTCCATCCGGGGTGATCTGGAGCGGTCCGGACTCCATTGCCAATATCATTTCCGGGGAGCAATTCCGGATGGAAAGCGGCGGCATTCTGGCCTCCGACTCGGTGATCGTGAACGCCGGACCAGCGGGCATCGACGACGTGAGTAAGAATCCGAATGAGTCGGTTCCACTCAGTGTCTTGATCAATACGGCTGCTGGAATAACCGCGGCCGGTTTGACTGACCAAAATCTGAATGGCGGAAAAATAGATATCTACGGTGACAACGCCATTGAGATCATGGGCAAGTTCTTTGCCGGCGGGGACCGAAACCTGGTCTTTGACGCCCAAGGCAACCTGATCTTTGAAAACATCAACTGGGATGATGCCGAGACCGGCACGATTGTCGTTCGCTCACCCGATCAGATCAACATCGGGGGATGGACGGAAAACTTCGGCGACGTCGAAACACAAATCGAACGCGACTTGAGTATCCCCTTCTTCGATGGTCAGGGCAATGACCTCGGTTCCCTCGAGATAGAGGCGGTGGCGACGGAGCAATTCACCACCTTGAACGAGTTGCTGACCTACCTCGGCGGGCAATTGACCGCCGGTAACCTCGAGGAGATCACCGTCGACCTCGACAATAACGGGCGAATCCGCTTCACGGGTTCAGAGGCCTTCACGATGGGCGCTGCGGAGGATCTCGAATTGCTTGGTTTCAAGCAGGCCAAGGTATTGGAAGTGATCCCGGACACGCTGCTGGCGGCGGGATCGCCGATCGCGGGGGGAACACTGACGAGCGATCTCCAACTGGCCTTCCTCGACGGGGATGGAAACGCCCTGGATCCGGTGCCGGTCCTGGCTTCGGAAACGGCGTCCTTCACGACGGTGGACGAACTGATCGACCTCCTGAACGAGAGGCTGCAGAACTACGGTTACGAGGAGATGTTGGTGACTAATGACAACGGCATACTCGTTTTCAAGGATCCGCGGGATTTCTCCTTGGCCGACACTTCGGTGAATATTGACCAACTGGGATTCACTGCGGGCGTGCAACAGGACTCGGTGCGCCCTGCTTCCGTCTGGGAAGCCCGGGCAGCGGAAACCCTGAGCGGGGGAGTTATTGAAACGGGCGGCCTCCTCTACGCGCTCGATGCGATCCGGATCGAGAATATCGATTCCGTTGAGGATCCCTATATCGGGCCGGATGTGGGAATTCGGATACCCGGCGCTGCTGAGCTGACGACCAATGCCAATGGAAGCAGCATTGAAATCGGTGCGCAGCGGGATGCCGAAATCGAAGGGCACCTGATCGCCGGTGGCTCAGTGGAAGTCGTGCGCGATGCGGAAACCGGAGCCCAGATCGGGTCGCGCTATATCAACTACGAGGGAATTGCAGATAACACCTCGGTATACATCCGGGCAGAGCACCAGATTCGGGTTGGGACGGAGATGCGTGCCGGCTCCCTGATCGACTTGAAGGGTGGGGCCGATCCGTTCGAGGGGGATCCCGCCGATCCATTCAATTTCTCAGGATCCTCCATTGTTCTCTTCGGCTCCGCCCACCTTGAGACCTGGGCGGACAATGCAACCATCCGGTTGTTTGGTCCTTCCGACATCGATATTCTGACCGCCTCCCACATCAAGGAGATTGAACCTGAGGATTGGGTGCGCGGAGCTACGGCAACGTTGCCGGCAGATGGGAAGTTCGCCAAGAGCGGCATCCTCGATGCGGATGTCAGCCTTGATATTACCCTCCGGAATGGTGCGCAATTCGTAACCGGGCAAGTGGTGATTCCGCGCTTGGAGACCCTGGACAACAACCTTTCGAACGGCCAGCAGGCGGCGTCGCTGGTGGAGGACATCCGGGATGCCCTCGCCCGTACTCCGGTGCCCGGTAACAACGGCATGTTCGGTGACCATATCGATGTGGAGTTCATCGGACTGCAACTGCGCTTCTTTACCATTGGCACCGATTGGCTGGATTTTGAATTCAATCCGACCGACTCGAACAACCTGGATCTGTTGGGTCTGGTTGGGGCTCATAAGGCCGAGACGATCATACCTCCGGCGGAATTGCTGGGTGACGGGGACCTCCCCGGAACCGGAGTTCTCGCGAGTGCGATTCGTTTATTTATTACCCGGGAGACCGAAAGCGGGCCCGTGGAAGGAGAAGTGCTGATTCCTTCGGTTACGACATCGGGAAATAATGCGATTGCCAATCTGGTGGGGGATCTCAACAACGCCTTGGCGGGTAACCTGTTTTTCGACGATATTCAGGTCATTGAGCGGGACGGGCGTTTGGTCTTTTTCTCTGAGGAGGATTTTTCGATTGCTCCGGATCAGTCCTATGCGACGGAGGATGCAGATTCCCTGGCGCAGAATTACCTGCCTTTTCAGGGTAAGTTAAGCGAGGATTTCACCTTCAGCGTGAGCGTGAACGGAGGTAACGCGGTGCCGGTCACGATTCTAGAGGCGGACACTGCCCTCAACGAGGATACGGCAGACCTGATTGCTCAGATCAACACAGCCCTG
Organism: uncultured Opitutales bacterium; assembly: GCA_964417945.1. Taxonomy (GTDB): domain Bacteria; phylum Verrucomicrobiota; class Verrucomicrobiia; order Opitutales; family JABSRG01; genus CAYQKH01. The sequence goes on along the minus strand of CAYQKH010000022.1, from coordinate 17,104 downwards.
GACGCCGCGGGCCTGACGACAGTGGAAGCCTCCGAGAAATTCGGGCGGTTACGGTTGTCCTCACCGGATCCTCTGGTCGTGAGCTCCGACTCTGCTGAATTCACCCGCTACGGTTATTCGATCAACAGCAATTATCTCGGGTTGCGGCCGGATAACCTGGAGGGGGGAATCACCACCCAGTTGGTTTCCGGTGAATATCGTCTTTCATTTGAAGAACCCCTCCCTGAAGACGGCGTCATCCGGTCCGACGTCAGCCTCGATATCCGTCTGGAAAAGAATGGAGAGTTGATTGAGGGAACCGCCTTTATCGATCGCCGGGTGACGAACGGCGCACTTGGGGACGAGAATAATCAAGCCTCGGACCTGGTTCACGACGTCAATAATGCCTTAGGGCTGGCCGGCCTGGAGGACATCCGGGCGCAACTCAGTTCGCAGGGGCACCTGGAGTTGATTTCGATTTTCCCCTTCTCCCTCGGCGGAACCTCAACGGGGACGGAGGAGTTGGGGATCTCCGGGATCCTTCCGGACGCCTTTGTCGAGGCGGCAGCGGAAGGCAATGATTATCGGGCGACTGCGGTGGATACGGTTCCGATCGAAGGGGTTCTGGGCGACAGCGTAACATTGGACCTCTGGATCGCCCGCGAGCGAACCGAACAAATTGATGGGACGGTGATCTTCGGGCAAATCGCCCGTGGAAGCGTCACAATTGCCCGCGAGGATACCTTGACGAACACCTCACTGGATGACTTGAGGCGGGATATCAACCGTGCGCTCCGCGAGGGCGGATTCGGCGATATCCAGGCGGAGATCGTTGGCAAACGGCTCCTCTTGACCAGCGAATACGAATTCCGTGTTGAAGACACCACGAAGAATCAACGCCTGCTCGGCTTGACGAATAACTTCGACCTGGAGTCCGGCGCGATTGAAAGCAGAAGGGGAGCCACCACTTACGAAGTGAACAGCGTGAGTATCCTTCCAGCGGACGGGAAGATTCAGAATGATTTGATTCTTGACCTCTTGATGGAACCTCTGGGGGGGATGGATCATTATGCGGTGAACAACGGGAGCGCCGAAGTCCTTGAATCGAACTCCCGCCTGCCAAGCGCCGACGATCTGGAGGAATTGGTCAATGAGGTTTATCCTCTGGTAATCCGATTCCAGATCCGGACCCTCGATGACGGCCAAACTTACTCGGTTCCCCTGCGCACACCAAATCTGATAAGCTCGGATATTGTCACCCCGATCAACCAAGCAATGGCGGCGGTAGGTGCCCCGTTAACTGCCTCCATACTGGATGGTCATTTGCAGTTCAACTCGGCCCAGCCCTTTGTTCTGGAAAAAACCTCGGAAAACATTGAATTCCTTGGGTTCACTCATGGGAAGGAAGGCCGCGTGATCCTGCCAGTGTCGGCGACGAGTGATCACTCGACCGCGGATGATCTCCTGGATGATTTGAATACGGCTCTCGATTCAGCAGGCTTTGGGGCGATCCAAGCCGAGTTGAAGGAAGACGGCACCCTGAATCTGACGAGCCTAAATCCCTTCAAGATCCGGAATACGTCGGAAAACCTGCCGGAGGTTGGAATTGCCGATCTGCCGAATGATACGCTGATTGCAAACCGGGCTTCGGTGGACGGACAACTGGCACGTGATGTCACTCTGAAACTGCAGGTGGATCTCGGGATCGAGAAAATTGAAGCCGAGGTCACCGTATTGGCGGCGGATACCGAGGATAATCGCGATGTCAGTGATCTGGTCGATGATCTCCAGGCAGCGCTGGAAGCAGCAACCTGGATCAACCTGAAGGGCGAAGTCTACAGTGGTGATTTTGCCGACGATGTTCTGACTACAGGGGGTGAGGCCGATCCTCTCCTGAAGGTGAAACTGAAAAACAGCAAGATCCTGCTGACCGGCACCTACGACTTCTCGCTATTTGAAAATGAATCCGTGAATGCCGAGGATCTCGGCTTCCTGACCGTCGGGAACCTGAGCACCGATGTGCGCGCCACCCGGCCCTATAATATTGAGGCCCCAGCCCCCGGGTCGCAGGTTATCTTCGGGTCGGATACCGGTAACGAGCCGCTCGGCGATGTCTACATTGCGGGTGCGATCCTGTCCTACGAGCAGATCGATATGGGTATTGCCACCTCCACGGTGGAAAGCCTCGAACTGGATTGGTCCGGGCACCTTGAAACGGTCGATGGCTCCATCAACTTTGACCTTGGAACCAATGGTGTGCTGAAGGGCACCTTGATCGCCAATGGGACCGATTCGGACGTGATCTTGCACGCGGACGAAACCCTGGAGGTCATGGGTATCATCCATGCCGAGCGGCACATCGAGCTGACCGGGGGAGTGGATGCACAAGGCACGCCGACCGCATCGGCAGATCCGGCCCAGGATAGTATCACGATTCACCCGACGGGCTGGTTGAGCGGATTGGGATCCAACTCCGGAGTTATTTCCATCCATGGCCGTAACCATGTGCTGGTCAATGGCTCCATCGGCGCCCAGCGGGACCCCGATTTTGAGAATGCGACCGCCATCGATATCATGTCGGACTTGGAAGATATCACGGTTACCCGGGATCACGGGTGGTTGGAGTCGGCCGGGAGAATAACCCTTTCTGGTGATAAGCTGAATGTGGATGGCGTCATCCGGCAGACGGCGGCCAGCGCCGGTGCGAAACCCATTACCCCACTGGAATACGAGGTTTACCTCAATGCCACCGGGGACGCCTACCTGCGGGGAGACATAGATGCCCTTGGATCGATCTTCGTGGACGCTGCGGGTATGGTCGAAGTGCTGGGCACGGTGGAAGTCGGCTCAGTGCAACGTTTCGACTACACCGACGAGATCATCGGCTTCCAATCGAAGCTGGATGAAACCGTACGGATTGATTCGGGTGGGCCGATCACCGTGGGTGGAATCGGAACCTACACACTTTTTGATGACACGGTTATTACCGGACAAGCCAACGCGGGTGAAAAATACCGTCTGGGTGGCTTGGTTTCCGCTTCCAGCCTGGTCGACCTGAACCCGGGAGCCGGGCAGTCCGTAACCATAAACGGCGCATCGGAGGTGATGGCGTGGGGACCGAATGCACTGGTTGATATCGATACCGTCGATCTCGACGTAATCGGCTCGATCTACGCCGGTGCACGAGGTATCCAGGAGGTGGTCTCAGACGTGGAACTCTTTAACCCGACTCCGTTGGCAGGTCTGCTGCAATTTGATGTGGTCGTGGAGGAAACGCCCAACCGCTTCAACAGCCAATCCTACGATAATCCGGAGTTTGTGGGGGGTGCGGATAACACCTTCATCGAAGATGTGGCGGCCGACCTGCAAGCGATTCTCCGTGGGCTCTCTCCGAGTGATTCCTACAAGGCCTTCTCGGTAGAGATTATCGAAGGCAAGCTGGTGATCCAAAATCCGTACCCATTTACCCTGGAACCCATTGCCGGCATGGGCATCTTTGGCATCACCGGACATGATTTGAGAAATTCTCAGCTCGGGCACGATTGGACGGGCGGAGACGCGGCCATTGATATCGATGCAAGCGGGGTGGTAACTTTTGGCGGAAGCAGTCTTGGCGATGTTCTGGGCGGCAGCGCCCAGGCGGACGGGCTGATCGAGATCGACGTGACCGGAACCCAAGACAGCTTGGATTTCATCCTCAGCGGGGAAAGCAATATCCAGTCGGGTCGATACAAGAGTGGATCGCCCGGGTCGGAAATCTGGATCCAGACCGCCGGTGACCAACAGATTGATGGACTGATTCAGTCCTATGACGAGCAGTCGGCAGTGAATCTTTATGCCGACGGACAGATCCTGGTTGATGGCTTTATCGAGGGGAAGGGTTATCTCCATCTGGAAAGCCAGAATGCAGATGCGGCGGAGCCGTCGATCTATATCAAAGATCTCCTGTTTGAGATGCCCGTTGGAGGGACGGTGGCCGATCTTGCATTGGGCCGCGCCACGCAATATCTGAACCCGGATGGTGAGAAGGTGGACGACGAGGGGTATCTGTTGACGAATGCGGGTTATTATGAGGATGAAAATGGTCGGCAGATGAACGCCTACTTCTTCCTCGTCAACGACAGCGGGCAATATGTCGACGAAAGCGGGGTTCTCCTGGCCCTGGAAGATGAACCGGTCACGGGAGGTGCCCGCGAACAAAGAAAGCTACCGAATCGTTTGAGCGGGGGAACCCTGAATACGGGCAGCAATGGGGTTATTCAATTGACCAGCAGCGGTGATACTCTGGTTGAGGGTATGGTGGGCCGGGTCTTCCTAGATGAGAATGACCTACCGGCAGTGAATACGGGGAAGGTTCTGGTTGACCTTACAAACGGCAATTTCAGCACAACCGGGGAAGCTCTGGTCAATGCCCGCAATGAAATCACGGTCAATGCGGATAACATCCACATCCTTGATGAATCGGTGGTGAAAGCGCGGAATCCGCTCTCGGTGGTCAACCTGCAGGCCAACGCCGGTGCAGAGCCATTATTTGATTTGATGACCGACCCCGATGTGAACCCGGAGGTTTTCAATATCCTGATCGCCCGGTCGGATAAGTTTTTCTTCCGCGCCCTTGTCGAAGCTCAGGGTGAAGTGAACCTGAGCGGTGAAAATGTCGGAGTTTTCGGCACGGTCCTGACAGGTGGGATTGAGCGTGATATCGGATTGGGCGCAACGGATGATTCGCGGATCACCATTGAGACGGGGGACAACCTGGTCATTCGTGGGGAGGTACTTTCCGGCGCGGACCTATTCCTGGAGGTGGGAACGATGGACGGCGAAGACACCGGCAGCCTACTCGTCAGTAATGCAGGCAAACTGATTGCGGACCGGGAGCGCGACGACACCGATGGCGACATCGGCGATATTGTCATCAATGCCGCTGAAAACGTGGAGTTGAATGCAAGCGACCCGGATCTGACGGAGGGGTTGACCCTCCCCGGAGCATACCTGACCCAGGTCGCGGAGACCATTGAAGTGGTAACCGGTGAGCGCCAGGTGGCCAACGGCTTTACCTTGCGCCCGGTGGTGCGCTGGATCCCGACGATTACGACCGAGCAGACCGGGTTCGATGAGGTAAAAATCGGGTTCGAGTTCACCACGATGGAGGCGCGCCTCTTCCAGGACGGGTATTACAACTTTGATGCAGCAGCAGGGGCGAAATTCCGGGAATTTTTCATTCCGGGAATTGACTATGATATCGAAGACTTGACCTGGCCCGGCAAATACGAACCAAGCCTTGACTCAAACATTTACGATCTGGATGTAAATGTGAACAATGCGATCAAGGAACAACTGAATGCGTTGACCCATTTTGATCCGAAGACGTCGACGACCCGCAGTGGCCTGCTTGCCGAAGATAATGCCTTTACCAACCTGGTGGTCAATACAGGCAACTCGATTGTTAACCCGAACCTGATCCGGTTGGGTGATGGTCTAGAAGCCCCCTCCAACTTTGGAGGCGGTTCGATTGGCGGCTTGAATCTCAATATCACGCCGGATTTCAAGGCGGTGGATAACGCCCTTGCGAATAATTCGATCGTGGGGCCGAGTCCTGAAGAGGAGCAAGGGCTGTTTGTCAACCAGGGTCTTGATGGCCTGCAGATTGAGGCCGGGGACATTCAACTGATTGCCGATTTGGAAACCATCCTGGATCAAAATAATTACGTCACCTGGGACGAGTTAGATGACCTCACCCGTACGAATGCGATCTTGAGCCACCTAGGATACAAAAAGTATTTTGAAGTGCGCTTCCTCTCCGGTTTCGAAAAGGAGATCACGATCGACACGACAGCCTCTTTGAATTCCGATTCGCAGAGCTCGGCCTACTCGCAGGTCGACAACATGAGCTTGGACCAGTTGGAGGTGATGGGCGCCCAATACACGACGCGAGCCCGGTTTGAACTCGACTTCCTTGGCTCGGATAACTCCCCCCAGCAAACAAAGGGAGCGTTGGAAAGCCAGAGCAAAGAAAACAACTTTGGAATTAGCGGGGTTCTCTTCAACAACAACTTCATCGCGGGCGGGGTGTCTGACGGGATATTTATCGCGACGGATTCGGTTCAATTGAATACGGCACTGGTAGCGGCACCCCAAATCGAGTCGATTACGCTCTACAAACGGTATTTTGATTTCTGGTTCCCGGATAGCCAGTTTACCCCGGAGGTTGCCGACGAGGTTTTCGTCCGCTGGGATGGATCCGGGGATATTCGTGAGGGTGAATACGATGTGGAGGCCTTGTTTGCGGCCAATGTGACAAACCCGGTTGGTCAGACTGCGGATGATTGGTGGGGCGAGCTATCTTTCAGCCAAAAGGAGGATTATATCCTTTCAGAATACGGCTGGAGGAAAAAGTATGATGCACACGACGCGGTTGGACGGATTTACCGGAACATCGAAGGCACGCCTACGGTAAACGTCTGGGAACCGGACTGGGCCTCAAACCCGCAGGTAAACCTGGCGACGACCTTGACCTCCGGTGAGGAAATTGTGATTCGCGTACCGGAAGGGTATGATACACATACGGTTTCCACCCTGGGTAACGATCGAACCGAAGCGGAGGACCGGACCCTTCAATTTATCGGGAATACGGAAGTTTACGATGAAAAGGTGGGTGAATTCCGGACGACAGCCGACCTGGACTACACCCAAAACTGGTCCGCCCACACCGCCACCCCGATCCCGGCCAATCCGCAACACGGGGATAAATACACGACCGACTTTGATAACAGCGTAGGACGTTGGACGGTGGAATACATCCCGGATACGGGGCGATTACAATATTCGATCAACGATGGTCGGACGACGTCGGAAACGGTTCTGATTTCGAACCTGAATGAATCGCTGAGCGGATGGAAGGCCGCCCTAAATCTGGGCGGCACCACCACGGTGGATAATTCGGTCGAGATCGACTGGACCCCGGACTGGGACCTGGGCGATCCAAAACCGGTTCATCCGCATTTGGGCGTCTTTTATCCGGAAAATTCGTTTGATGTTGAAGACAAAGGGGTTGGTGGAAACTGGCGCGCCGGCAGCTATTTATTGCAAGAAACGGCTTCAAAAAATGGCTATTTTTCCATCGCTTCGATTCCGTATGTTGACGCAAATGGAAAGCATGTCCATGCCCAGGCGCTGGTCGGCAGCGAGGACGAGAACCTGCTGGCGGTAAACGCGCCCGGGGTGGAGCTGGTTGAGCTGTCCAGCACGCCTCGAGATGACGACGACGGCCCCTGGCACGTCGGATACGAATACACCTATTTTAACGAACCCGCCTATTTCACGGGGCCGGCGAGCGGTGAGTTTCCGCAACCGGGAGATATCACCACCAGTTATCCGAATATTGATTTGATCGGGGAGTTACGTTCGCTCGTGGCGGGCGGCTTTACCCCCTACGGGAACAATCCTCTGGGCGATCCGAACTTCTTCTACCTGGAGTCAATATCCTATCAAAATGGTGAGCCCTCTTTTAAACAACTGGCCGGAATCGAAAAAACGAGCAATACGCCCGTAAAGATTTATGATGGGAATTTAAATGAATACGGGAGCGGACGGGATGCACTCGGGCACGAATTCAATCTTTACCTGGATACGGTAAAGAATTTCCGGCTGGTCGATTTTACCACCATGTCCCAACTCCCACCGCAACCCGGGCAATTTTCTACATTAGGCGGCCGCATCTGGTTTCGCTTTAAAAGCAACTACGGAAATGGGTCGGAGACGGTTTACATACCGTATATAACTTCTGGACAGACGACCGGAACGTCGACGCGGGTGAACCAGTTGAAAGTCCCGGCGAACATCGGATGGCGACCGACCGGCCCGGTTGGTGAACGGGTCAAAGAGACCTTGCGGGACTACGTCTACGAGCTGCGCAATCCCTGGCAGGATATCTATGATCCGCGTTCGGACATTACCTATCTCTTATTTGGGGATGCGCACGACATCACGGGGCTGCGACCGCGTTATGAGCAGATCGAGACCCTGGTCCCGGTTAAACAGTTTGAACAGGTGACGAATTGGGAAACGGAAGTGATTACGGAGGAATTCACCGTATATCGAACCGAGTTTGTCCAGGAGAACAGTAACCTCGATTTAAGCATTCTCGAGCTGGAGACGATCACCGCATCCGGCGATATTATCATTAACGGAGCATCCCAAGTGGATATTAAGGGCAACCTGACCGCCTTTGGTGAAAAGAGCGGCCTGCGGATCACCTCCGACGGCGACATCAACATCGGGGTGGACGAGCAGGAAGCGACCACGGTGAACGATTACGCGGTATTGCGCATTGAGGATGACATTGAGCTGATTGCGGGCGGCGACGTGAACATTAACGACACCGCGGTGATTCTGGCGGGTGACGAGACCTCCGAGGAAGAACTGGAGCTGGAACTGCCTTCCAACTTCTCCAGTCAACCAGTGGATAGCGATCCGGGCGATATTACGGTGAAAGCCGGTAAGCATGTCGTCATTGAGGGTATCGTGAAGTCCGACCACTTCGTGAACATCGTGGCCGATGGCGATGTGACGGTGAAAGGCCTGGTCGAAACCGGTGCCACCCTGGATATTACTGCAGGCGGCGAGGGTCCGGGCAGCGGAACCGGGAGCATTTACCTGAACGATCCGGGTGCGACACCAGTGGCACCCGATATCAATGGAACCAACCAGATGGTTGTCGATGCGGGCATCCTGCGGACGAACCGGGCAAACGGCACCCTGACTTTAAAGACGGGGGATACCGCCGGTAACATTGAAATGATTGATGCCCAGATTGAGGCGACCTTCGATATTCAGTCCCAGACTTCAAATGGAGGGACGATCATTCTGGATGCTCCGCAAGGTTCCATCCTGCACCAGGGCGGATCGTTAAGCGGTGCAGTCTTTGATGCAACCGCGGCAAGCGGTATCGAAGCGCTGACCTCGGTGGACGACCTCTATGCGGTCGTAACCGGGACGGGGAACATCGTCATCCATAACAATCGCGACTTTGAAGTGGAAATTGCGCAAACAGCGCTTGGCGATATCTGGATCAGCTCGGCTGCCGGGATGACGGCTCGGTCAGTCAGCAATAATTCCAGCACAGAGCAGACGACCATTCTGGCAACCGGTTTTTCGGTGGATAACCTGTTCGAATTAGCCAACATCGAAGGAATTCCGGTCCCCGCAAACGCCGGCTTTGACCTGGTGGTCGACACGGTAACGACCGATTCGAACGATACCGTGGTGTTCTACGTGAGCGGAGCCATTTTACAATCGCAAGGTCTGATCCAGGCCAGAAGTTTGCAGATCCTTTCCGGCGGAGGTGCCGAGACCCTGCAAACGGATCTGGAGTATCTGCGGGTAGAGACCTTTGGCCCGGGAGACGTGGTGATTGTGGACCAGAGTGAGGAATTAACGGTTGATCAGGCGAGCCTCTTCAACGGCAGTTTTGACCTGCTTACGACCGCCGATGTGGACGCAAATAATATCCGTCTGCTTAATGACCTCCTGCTGTCGGATGAGGGTGATCTTCAGCAGAACACCATTCGTCTGGCGACCCAGTCTGGATCGGATGGAAATATCCGTATTAATGGCCTCCACGCCGGGCGCACCTTCGCGGATGAAAGCGCGGCGGATCAAGGCCAGCTGAGCGATTTGATTGCGATCTTCCGCTCGGTCGATGCAAGTGGATTGCCAGCCAGTTTGGATGCCTACAAGGCGACCGACCTTTCTGGCTTCAATTACGTGGATATGGATCAGGCGCTGGTTGAGGCCCTCGTCGAAGTCGCGCAAAGCAATTACACGCTGGCGAATACCACCTTGCCCTTGTCAATCTCCGAGGCAGAAGCCTTGCGGGACGGGCTCCGCGCTTATCTCGCAACCTTCGAGGGCGAGGGTGTGAATGGTGCCGATCCGGTAACCATGGTGGACATCGACGCAGAAGTGGAACGTCTTCTGACCTTGGACCGCGGCTATAAGGCCGGGGGGCGCATTGAAATTGATGCCGACGGGTCCATCATCAATGATGACGGGAATATCGGCTCGCCGGATCTGATCGCTGATGTGGCCTCGATCGTGGCCAATGGGGACATCATTGGGCTGGAGACGTCGCTGAACACAGTGGATCAGTTGGCCTCGCGGGTGAGCGGAAATATCAGTCTAAAGGATTTTGATGACGCCAACGGCCTCGAAAAAGGTCTGGCATTGCTCGATGCGACGACAGTGGCGGGGAACATCCAAGTGGAAGCATCGGGCGACCTCGACATTCAACAGGTAACCGGGGGTGGGGCAGCCGAGGTTATCCTGAGTTCGCTAGGAGGCTCGCTCAATGTTCGCAAAACCGGAGAAACGCTGGCTATCGCTTCCGGGAGTTCGATCAACCTCAGTGCATTGCATAACGTTAACCTCGTCGCGGACATCCTGGCTCCGGCGAAGATTTCCCTGAATGCGGGGAATCGTTTGACCACCTTGAATAAGAGGATTCTGTTGGAGTCCACAGAGCTGGAGATTGATGCGGGAGAGACGGTTGCCATCGACGGGGAAATCGATGCGGTGCAGCGCCTTAAATTGAATTCCGGGGCGGACATCTACCTATCGAATGAGATCGAGAATCGGGCGGGACTGGCATTTAAAACCCCTGCTCAACTTTCCACACAGGAACAGGCACTGAAGAGTCTGGTGGATAATTTGAAAACGCAGGAGCTTGTCGAGAAGGAGTTGGCCCGCCTGCAAAGCACCGATGTCCGGGCGCGCTTCGACAGTCAGTTGGAGACGCGGTTTACGGAGGAATGGGATGCGGCTTACGAACGCAACCTGGACTTTGTGACGAAAGTGCTGAGCGACCAGAGCACGCAGTTGCAGACGGAAGTTGCGAATCTGCCGGATTTTTCCGCAGACCTCGAAAACCTTGTCCAGGAGGTGGAGACGGAAAACGTCGAGATTGATCGGGTTTCGGTGGAATTGCTGGATTTGACCAATCAACAATCCCGACTAATACAGGAATTGGATACGGTTTCGAGCCAAGTCGGCGAACAGTCGACGGAATTGGGAGTTCTCCGCAGTCGGATCGATCTGGATACGAGCCAGATCCAATTTCTGGATACAACCTTAATTGAGGTTGAAACGGAAAAGTCGAACAAGGAAACGGAAAAGACCACAATCGAGGGACAACTCCCCCCCCTGGTGAACCAGCGCAATACCCTGCAAACCGAAATTTCGACCCTGGAGTCATCTCGGCTCAATCTTTATGACACCTCGGGTTTGACCAACCTGCGGACGAACGACCTGCCTGATACGAATAATGACCTTTACGATGTGTTGGAATTCATCAGAACCAATGTTGACGACCGATACACTGCCCAGGGTATTGAACCGAGCCTCCGGATCGACTCCAGCGACCGTTCGAATTTTGACCCGACGATAGGATTTGGTGCCTACGTGGATTACGCCGAACCGGTTGAGGAAGTGGTGCCAGAAACGATCTTCCTGGAGCGATTCCAAAATGCGAATTTTTATGCGGGCGATGCGGTTGTTCCCGAATCGCTGCAGACCGACGCCTTCACCCTGACCTTGGGAGGAAACCCAATGCCGCCATTCTGGGATCCTGAAGCTGGAATATTAGCTCCGCTTCAGCAGGGATCCGATGAATACAATCTGGCTATCGAATTTTTTGGTTATTCCAATCCTGGGCAAGATTTCCTCTGGGTTGCAGTTCCTGGCGCTGGTTACCCTTCTCCAGAATACACCTATGATGCGGACAATCCGCTGACTTTAGAGGCGACCCCAGATCGCCAGGGACAGACGGGAGACCTGGTGCTCAGTCTCGAAATGGCGGCTCCGCCGTATTCTAATGCCGGTAGTGGAGACTACATCCAGGTTGTTTCCGAGGATGCCTCAGGCAACCAGACGATCCTGCTGGATTTTCGGCCTTTTGGAAACAAGTTCAATGCGAACTATTTCTGGTCTACAGGCACCCAGGCGTTGGGCGGTACGTTTTCTATCGTGACGGCAACTTATCCGGCGGATGCGGAAAAACTGCTCATCCAATTTTATTTTGATGAGGGTGATGATTCCGTCCCGAATTTTGGCATCAGCCGCGTGCAAGTGGGCGAAGCGGCGCTGACCATCGATACCAGTGTCTCCGAATTGCCGGAGTCGCCGAGCAAATTCACGACCTCGGACGGGACTGACCTGACGCGTTTAACGGTGGAGGAGCTCTACGCACTGGAAGCGCAATTAAATTCTGAGCTCACCAACGGAATCCAGCAGGAGCAGGAACTGTATACGCAGATTCAATTCGATGTCACGCAGATCGAGAATTCGATTGGTGCAAAGAACGAAGAAGTCAACTCCGTGCAAACACAGATCAATGGTTTGAATGTGCAGGTCAACGACCTCACCACACAAATCAGCCAGCTGGAAACCGAGCAGACGAATCTGGTAACGGAAAAGAGCAACCTGCAAACCGCCCTAGACGGAGCGATTGTTGAAAAAAGCGTTCTTGAAACGACCGTCGCGGAAACGAATTTAGTGCTGGATGCGACGATCGGGCGAGCGCCGATTAGGATTGTAGAGGAAGACTTTGACACGGCAACCTTCGTAGCGGGGATCAATGCGGACGGGACGCCCCTGACGACCGACAACGGCCTTTCGCATAGCGCACTGCCATTCTGGGAAGATGAATCCGTTGGGTATGTCGGAGTATTCCAGCCGGGGACAGAGGAATACGGGTATGTGCTTGGGGAACAGGGTTACAGCGATCCCGGCGAAGCCTTTTATGCGGCTCTATATCCGCACCATATGCTGGACGGGGGAGATTTCCCGGTAACGCTGAGTCTGCCCGTGGACTTGGGCGGGGAGGAAGACCTCTCGTTGTTTTTCCGAATGGCCTCCAACCTATTCGAGGAAGGAAGCCTGGATTCAGATTTCATCGAAGTTTCCGCCTTCAATGCGGGAGGATTGGAAACAGTCCTCCATCGCTTCGAACCGGTAGTGGATTCTGCCTTTAATGTGGTTTTCCGGGACTCTCTGTCCGGGCGGATTTTAACCCAGGATTTCGACTTGTTTCATAAGCCGATTCCGAATGACACGACCCGGATCGACTTTTCTTATCACTTTGAAGATATCGGTCTGGCCAATTTCGCCCTCAGCTCGATTGGGGTGGGCAACCCGGACGGATTGAAGATCGACCTGGAGAAGGAAGGGTATCGCTTTTATGAGGCCGATTTTCGGAGTTCCTCATATTATGCGGGGGATCCGTTAGTACCCATACTCTCCACGCACAACCAATTTAATCAGTCCCAGGCGCCCTTCTACGACGGAGCAGCGGTTGGTTACACAGCCGTATTCCAAGAGGGTACAATTCCATACTACGAGGTGTTGAGCAACCTGTTTATGACTGATCCCGGCAGCAACCTGTCTACGGATGATCCCGGCAAGAACTTCTATGCGGGCCGGAACCCTGCCTTGACCCCTGGGAAATTCATTTACAGCGCGGACAATCCCATTCAGCTCAGCCGAGCGATCGACCTCGGCGTGGTGCAAGGGCAAACCCTGACATTACGGATGGCGAGCCCGGAGACGCTCAAACCTTTTATCGACCCCTCCACGGAATATATCCGGGTCTACGACAAGACCCACGGTGTCAATAATCCGATTCTGGACTTCCGACCGGTTCAGGATATTCCCACGCAAAAGTGGTATTTCGTCGACAGTGCGACAGGGATTACCCTGGACCGTAATTTCCAGGATGTGGCCATCCCGATTGCCAACGATGCGGAAAACATCGTGGTCCGCTACTACTTCCAACCGGATAGCAATTCCACGATATTGATCAGTGAGGTCGTGGTGGGTGAACCGTTACCGGAATCGGGGGCGGGCGCGATCATCGACGAGGAGACCTTTGAGAGTGCCACGTTCTTTGCGGGAGATGATATTGAGCCTGTGAATATTGAAACCAGTAGCGGAGTGGTCCAAAAGCAGCCTCCGGTCTGGACCAACGCGGATGCGCCCTATGTGGCGGTTTTCCAACCAGGGACACAGGAGTATGCGGATGCGTTGACGGTACGTTTCTACAACGATCCGAACACAGAATTCTACGCGGTCTACAACCCGGGAGATGTCGGATATTCCAATTACGATACCTTTAACCCAGTGGAACTGGATTTTCCGATTTTGGGGGCCGATGGAAAGGACCGAGTGGTGGAACTCTCCATGGCATCAGACTTCGTGGAAAATGAGAACTATGACCCGACTGGCGACTACTTATACGTGGTGGCGGTGGATGCCGAAGGAAATGAAACCATCCTGATGGACTTTTTACCGACGACGGCGGATGGAGTTTTTTACAACCTGGTAGATTACTACAACTTTAACGTGAACACCCGAACCATCGGGGGAAACTTCTCGACCTTCGATACCGGCATCCCGGATGAGGCGGTAGCCATCCGGATCAAATACCATTTCAAGGCGAATTCGGGCATGCACTTCGCGGTGAGCAACGTGGCGGTGCGCGACCCGGATGGTTTTCCGGCGGGGCTGAAAGGTTCAGAGGCTTTTGTTGAAAAGCGCAAGGTGGATGTCGATACTCTGCTGGCCTCCCGCCAGACCAAGGTCGATCAGGCGTCCAGCCTGCAGCAAGGCCAAATTGAAACGTTGGAGACAAAGGGCCGGAGTCTTGCAGAAAGTCAGGCACTCAAGTTGAACGCCTTCCTGCTGAAGGATGAAGTTCAGTCAAATGTCTTGAAACGGACACTCGAAACCTTGAATACCCTGGGTGACCAACGAGCGGCGGAACACCAGAGCCAAATTATTCAGAAAGAGGGAGAAAGGGGTAACCTGGTTACGAACCAGAGCACCCTCGAAGCCAATTTAGGAGGCGTTCTGGACGGTTTGATCGAGGCAAATCTGTTTACGGACGGTAGGGAGACGGTGTTTGAGCAATTATCCCAAGACCCGACAACGGGGCTCTACCTCTTCCAGTTGGACGGGGAAGCATCCCCGGATCGTTTCTTCTACCTCGATGTAAAGGATGAGACCGATCTGAACGACGATGTGTGGTATCGTTGGAAGGGAGAGGACCGCGAGGGATATTTCGCCTTCCAGGGTCGGAAGATCGTCAAAGAGCAATTGGCTGACACGGTCGTCACCCGGCAAAACCTATTGAGTGAGGAGCAGGTGGATACCTTCACCTTCCAGAATTTTGCCTTCTCGGTGGAAGAAGTTATCTACTACCGGACCACTCCGGATACGGATTCCGGAACGGGCGATATCTTCCGCTACGATGAGAATTTGGATGCGCTGGTCCTAATCGATGCGACGGAACGTGGCGAGATCCTGGGTGAGCTGGAGCCCCTTCTGGTGAAAGAAACCGGAGTAGAGTTTGTCGATTTTGATGCTCTGAGCCAGCAGACCTTTGGGGTGGATGCGGTTCTCCCTGCTCAGTTTTCCCAATACGAATATAACGGTGTTTCCCTGTTGCCCTTCATCGAGCAGAAGGCCACTGGCAACATCACGTTGGCGAACACATCGATCTCGGCATCGGACCGAATCAACCTGAATGCGTTCGAGGAGGTGATCATCGGCGGCGTGGGTAATGTTTTATCCGCACCGGAACTCAACATCACCGCCTCAAACTCCGGCAATTTGAGCAACCAGATCCGGCTGCTGGTTGGCAACCCTGGAGGGTTGGAAGGGGCGCCTGCAGATGCTCAGGCCGGATCTTCCTCCGGTGAGGATTCCTCGGGTGAATTGGAATTAAGCGAATTTTCAACGGCGACTTCTGAATTGTCGGAAACCGTTACGACGGAAGATTCGGAAGCAAATGACACAACGGATTCAACAGATTCAGAGCCCGAGATGATCATCCGAGTTCGCTACGCTCCGGGAGATGATACCGTTTTCCGGGGGGAATCGGAACAACCTGTCCATCCGAAAAGGATCGAAACCCAATTCACTACCGAAGGACTGGGCGGGTTCATTTTCGAGCTCCCGGCCGATCAAAGGGTAAGCGAACCGATTTTTACCGAAAATTTCGATGGATTCGACTTTTCTGCTCAAGTTTTGGAATTAAATGCTGGGAATGAATTGCTTGGAAGGGTGGGATCGAACTCGCTGATACCCAATCAAAGAATCTACGCGTCGTTAGCTCAATTTGAGTCCTCTCTGGAAGATCCGATATCTGCAATAAAAGGATTGGATTTTGAACACGAATGGTCGATGGAAGGATCGGTTATCACAGTTGCGGAAATGGTCCGGGACGAACGTGGGCAGTTGCGCCCGCTTTCTCACGCACCCGAATGGAAGGATTACCGGCCTAAAGTAGTCGAACGAATTGAAGCTAGACACTCGGTGACGACTTGGGAATCCATGGGTTCACGGGGCGCGGGTTTTGATCTTGAAGGTTCGGAAACCGTTCTTGATGAGGTTGTTGTGCAGTCCGAGTCCTGGATTGACAACGGTAAACAAACTCCTGAAAAGGATACACTTTTCTCCATCATCAGCCAAGCCGCGATCAAATCGGCGCTTGTTCTGGCCACGGTTCTTCGTCCATTGTCAAGAGATGGGGACGATGATGAAGAGCATTAGGCATAACCCGCAATTAAGGCGTAGAGCCAGAATTTTACCCTTTTTATTGGCGAGCTTTTGGGGATTGTGGGGTTGTTCGGACCGGCCGAAGGTCCCTTACCCGACCGATGCGGAACTCATCGGGCGTTACCAGAATAACCGGGAAGCGTTTCAGATGCTGGCGGAAAACCCCTTTGATGAAGCCCTGCAGGATCGACTCGGGATTCTTACCGCCCGCGTGGTTCCGGGATTGAAGCAGGATAAGTATTTCCAGATCTGGATCCGTGACTTTATCGGAACGGGGGCCTCGGTGAAAGGCCTCGCCTACCTGGAGAACGAACCGGCGGACAACCGGATCGTCTCCAGCATTGACAACGCCGTAAAGCCGGGCGGCCCGGGAGATTTTGACTTACTGATCGCGATCGAGAACGGCTGGTATGTCTTTTACCAGAGTTCGGATTGAAAGGTGATTGGGCGTGTAGGCGTGGGGGCGTGGGGGCGTGGGGGCGTGCGGGCGTGTAGGCGTTGGGGCGTTAAGGAT
>CAYQKH010000021.1:7527-30048 GCA_964417945.1 uncultured Opitutales bacterium | reverse complement strand
GCTCCGGAACCCGCTCCGGACGCCGCCGAAGCCCCCTCTCACGGCAGCTTACAGGAGCCGCAGCGCCCCGCCCCCGTTGTCGTTCCCGCCGATGGCCTCGAACCCGCTCTACCCGATTTTTCCGCTATCTCCCACTACAACCCCAACCAGCAGCGAGCCGCTATGATCGGCCTCCTTAAATACAGCCAGGAGGAAGGGGCCAGCGACCTTCACCTCTCCGCGGACGCACGCCCCTTTTTCCGCAAGGATCGCGAAAATTGCTTCCTCGCCGATTCCGCTCTCGATTCCGAGACCTCCCGCATCCTCAACACCTGCCTCCTCACCCCGCAACAACTCGCCTATTTTCAGCGGGAACGGGATTACGATTTCGCCCTTGCCTTCAGCACCGGTGAACGCTTCCGAGCCAACCTCATGATCCATAAGGATGGCCTCGCCGGCACCTACCGCATGGTCCCCCGCCGTATCCAGTCTCTCGAGAATCTCGGCTTCGAGAATGGGGAAACCATCCGCAAGCTCCTCGCTTATCACAACGGACTCATCCTCGTCACCGGCCCTGTCGGTTCCGGGAAGACCACCACCCTCGCCGCCCTCGTTCACGAGATGAACGAAAACCGCGAAGACCATATCATCACCGTCGAGGAGCCAATCGAGTTCGTCCAAACCAGTAAGAACTGCTCCGTCACCCAGCGCGGCGTCGGCCCCCATACCCAGTCCTTCCGATCCGCCCTCAAAGGCGCCCTTCGACAGGATCCTGACATCATCGTCATCGGCGAAATGCGGGACCTCGAAACCATTGAAATGGCAATCAGCGCTTCCGAAACCGGCCACCTCGTCATCGGCACCATGCATACCAGTGATGCTGGCAACACCCTCAACCGCCTTCTCGATGTCTTCCCACCTGCCCAGCAGGCCCAGATCCGCGCGATGGTGGCCGAAAGCCTCCGCGGCATCATCTGCCAACGCCTCCTCCCAGGGATTAATGGCGGTCTCGTCCTCGCCTGCGAGCTCCTCCTGAAAAACACCGCCGTCTCCTCCCTTATTCGCGAAGGAAAAACCCAGGGCCTCGCCAATATCATGGAAACTGGAAAGGCCGATGGGATGATCCAATTGGACGCTTCCATCCTAAAACTCTGGCGGGCCGGGAAAATCTCCGCCGAGGTCGCCCGCAATACCATCACCAACGAAATGCTCAAACTCCAGGTCAGTTGAGTTCCAAGTCCAACCGACAACCCATAACAAAACCCGAAACCCCTTCACCTCCCCCCATGCCCATCCTCGACAAGTATTTAAGAACCATGCTCGACGAGGGCGGCTCCGACCTGCACCTCAACGTCGGCTCTCCCCCGAAAATCCGCACCTCCGGCAACATCACCACCCTCGATGCCGAGATCCTCACCGAGGAGTCCCTCGGTGCCATGTTGCGCGAGATCTGCCGTCCCGAACGCTGGCAGCACTTCCTCGAACACAAGGACCTCGACCTTGCTTATGAGATTGAGGGGCTCGCCCGGTTCCGGGGCAGTTACCTCTACAACCACTGGGGCCCCGCCGCGGTTTTTCGCCAGATCCCCGCTGAGATTCTCTCCTTCGATACCCTCAAACTTCCCGAGATCCTGCGGGAGGTCTGCAGCTACAAGGAGGGTCTCGTCTTCGTCACCGGGCCTACCGGCAGTGGCAAGTCCACTACCCTCGCCGCGATGATCGACTACATAAACGAGAATTTCCACAAACACATCATCACGATCGAGGACCCCATCGAATTTGTTCACCCCAAAAAGCAGAGTGTCATCGTTCACCGTGAGGTCGGAGAACACTCCAAATCCTTCGCCAGCGCTCTCAAGGGAGCCATGCGCGCCGACCCCGACATTCTCCTCGTCGGCGAAATGCGCGAACTCGAGACGATCAAGCTCGCCCTTAATTGCGCCTCCATGGGCATGCTCGTCTTCGGCACCCTCCATACCAATAACGCTCCCAAGACGATCGACCGCATCATCGACGCCTTCCCCGCAGAGGAACAGGCCCAGATCCGCGTCATGCTCGCCAGCTGTCTCTCCTGTGTCGTCTCGCAGCTCCTCTGCAAGCGCCAGCCCAAGGGCCGCGTCGCCGTCCACGAAATCCTCCTCAAGCACGACGCCCTCCCCAATACCATCCGCACCGGAAAAATCAGTGCCATCCGCGGCATTATCGAGAGCAGCCGCGCCCGTGGAATGTGCCTTATGGACGGCTCCATCAAGGAAAAGCTCGACGCCGGCCTCATCACCCCCGAAGAGGCCTACATGAAAGCCAGCAATAAAGAGGAGTTCCTCCCTTTCCTCTCCTCTTCCTAAAAGCACCTCCCCACCTTCCCACTTTCCCACCCTCAAACCAGTCTCCACTTCACGAGCGTTCGCCCGCTTTCCAGAACCGCTTCCTCCACGGTCCGTGGATGCCAACCCAATTCCGTTTGGGCCTTCTCCGACGACATCCCCCGCTCTGTTCTTGCCGCGAAGGTTCCCTTTTGTTTGTCTTACCCTTTTTTCCTGAAGGCTTCTTTCGCGATGATTGACGTCAACGCCATCTCCCTCCGCTACGGCTCACAGGTCCTCTTCGACCGTGTCTCCGCGCAGTTCTCCACGCGCGATCGCATCGGGCTTGCCGGACGGAATGGCGCCGGAAAAACCACCTTCCTCCGCATCCTCCTCGGCCGCGAGCAGCCCCAGTCCGGCGAGGTCGTTGTCGGCAACGGAATGTCCATCGGCTACCTCCCCCAGGATGGCCTCGAGGCACACGGTCGATCTCTCATCGAGGAGGTCGAACGCGCCGAGAGCGACATCCATGAGCTTCAAGTCGCCCTCGAAGCCGCTCACCAGCGCGCAGCAAATCATGCCGCCGACCCCGACCACGAGGAGGCCCGTGAGGCCTGGGACGTTATCCACCACCTTGAGAACGAGCTCCAACGCCGCGAGGCGCACAAGCTTCGCGTCCGCGCCGAAAAGATCCTCTCCGGTCTCGGCTTCCAGCCGGAGGATTTTGAGAAGGACACCGGGACCTTCTCCGGCGGCTGGCAGATGCGCATCGCCCTCGCCAAGCTCCTCCTGCGCCGCCCCGAATACCTTCTCCTCGACGAGCCCACTAATCACCTCGACCTCCCCTCCCAGCGCTGGCTCGAAAAACTCCTCCTGCAGTATCCAGGGGGCCTCGTCCTCATTTCCCACGACCGCGCCTTCCTCGACCTCCTCACCCGCAAGACCTTTTACCTCCGCGGCGGACAACTCGAGGTCTACGCCGGCAACTACTCCTTCTTTGAGTCCGAGAGCGTTCATCGCGAGGAGGTCCACCGCGCCCGCAAGGCCGCGCAGGAACGAAAAATCGAGAAAACCCAACAGTTCATCGACCGCTTCCGCTACAAAGCCTCCAAGGCCAGCCAGGTTCAGAGCCGAATCAAGGAACTCGAGAAAATCGACCGCATCGAACTCCGGCAGGAGGAAGCCGGCATTGACTTCTCTTTCCCTCCCGCTCCTCGCAGCGGACAGGTCCTCATCGATCTCCAGAACCTTTCCAAGTCTTTTGGCCCCCTCCACCTCTTCCGCGATTTTTCCCTCAAGCTCGAGCGTGGCCAGCGTATGGCCGTTGTCGGGGTCAACGGCGCGGGAAAGTCCACCCTCGCGCGCGTCCTCGCCGGCGAGGAGCCGCTTGATGACGGCCACCGTCTCGTCGGTGAGAAAACACGCATCGCCTATTTCGCCCAACACCAGACCGATCAGCTCGACCCCAACCACACCGCCCTCGAATCCGTCCTCCAAGCCACCGCTGCCGAGGAGCAGCAGGCGCGCAGTCTCCTCGGTGCCTTCCTCTTTTCCGGGGATGCCGTTTTTAAGCCCGTTTCCGTCCTCAGCGGCGGTGAGAAAAACCGTCTCGCCCTCGCTCGCATCCTCCTTCAACCCGCCAACCTGCTTATCCTCGACGAGCCTACCAACCATCTCGACATCCACAGCAAGGAGACCCTCCTCCGCGCCCTTCAGGATTACGATGGTGCCCTTTTCATCATTTCCCACGACCGCTCCTTCCTCGATCCTCTCGTCGAGCGCACCCTCGAGATCAGCCCGCGCGGCCACCGTCTTTTTTGGACCAACGTTTCCGAATACCTCGAAAAAACCGAAGCCGAGTCCCCGTCCACCGACCGGTCCCCCAGTGCCGGAAAGTCCTCCAATCCAAAGGAGCGCCGACGCCTCAAGGCCGAGCGAATCATGGCCCTTACCCCACTTCGTCGAAAGGTCCGCCGCTGCGAGGAGGCCGTCGAAGCAATCGACCGCAAAATCGCCGACTGGGAAGAAAAAATGAAGGACCCCGATTTCTTTTCCAGCCGTCCCGGACAGAAGGAGGACCTTCAGGCCTACGATTCCGCCAAACGGAAACAGGCCCGCGCCCTTGAGGAATGGGAGAACGCCCAGAAGGCACTTGAGCAGGCCGTGGCCGAAACCCACCCCTCCTGAGTCCGCCGCCGCGGGGATCAACGCCCTCTAATCCGGGATCGGGATTACCACTGTCTTCACCATCTCAAAACCGTCCTCCGCCCTCCGCACGATCACCAACTCCCCGCTCTGCGGAAAATAACCCGTCAACGATGTAATCACCACCTGGTGGGTGACCAAAAGCGTCGGACGGGTCAGGTCCTGCTCCGCCAGCCAATCCTTCAACGCCCTCATTTGCGGCCCTTCGCGCGAACGTCGCTGGAAGAACGAGTTCAGCGAGGGCATATCCTCCACCGGTCCCAACCCCATCAGACGCGCGGTCTCACGGCACCGATGCCACTGGCTTGTCAGCACCCGGGCCTCTGTCAGGCCCGATTCCCGGAAATACGATCCGATCGCTCGCGCCTGCCTTCGACCCGCCTCCGATAGATTCCGCTGGGTGGTGGGATCCGCCAGGCGGAATTCCGCCGGGTCCCCCGACCCCGGCGCCAGCGCGTGCCGGATCATCAAAAAATGATCCCCCTCCTCAAACAGCGCTAGCAGCCCCGGCATTCCCGTCTGCCCGTTCGCCAGAAAGGGGATTACGATCAAGAGCAAGGCCCACCATCCGACCCGCGGAGACTTCCCTTTTCGAAAAGGCTTCATGAACTCATTAAACCGTCGTTGATCCGGCCGGTTCCGAAAACGGGTTTAGACCTCATCCTCGGGCAGGTCCCCTCGATCCCGGCACCGAAACCGAAACGAATACAAATCCGCATCCTTCAGCACGAATCGCAGCCGCACCGGCTTTTCCGCCAGGCTGTTCATGAAATATTGGTCCGTCCGCGTTCCCGGACGTACCCAGTCCACCGCCTCATCAATCACATCACCGTAGAGGAGCGGCGAATCTTCCAGCGCAAATCCCGAGATCGGGTGCCCCGCCTCGTCTTGGATCTCCACGCGCACCGATCCCGCCGCCGATGTCGCGTAATTTAATTCCAGCTGGGTGAGCTTTTTCGAAAGATCCTCCCCTGTCCCAAAGAGGAGCGGCCGGGTCACCAGCTCCCCTCCCCGGGCTCCCGCCCGCATCGAGACGAATCCGTCCAGCCGGATCGTCATCCGCTCGATGTGACAGGACGGATATGTGTAGTGCCGTAGCACATACAAAGAAATTTCGTCCGGTGTTGTCTGGATGAGCCCGCGCCCAACCGCCGTCGTCCGGTGGACCCAGTTCCGGATGTTCCGCCCCGGCCGAATGAAGGCCTCCTCAAAACGGTGCCAAAACACCCCGTCCCGGCTGCTCATGAACACCCCATCCGAGAGCCCGTTGTTCTTCCCGTCATGGACCCGCGTCCGGTATGGCAGATACCGCTTCGGAAAAGACAGGTAGAGATGCGGCGCGCGAAAATACGGCACCGTCGCGTTCGTATACAATTGCTCGTCCGGGATAGCGCCGAATTCCGCCCACGTTCCCTCCTCCCAATTCAGGAAGTCCCCCGAGGTGGACGTCTTGATCGTGCGCACCCCGTGGCGAAAGTCCCGGTAAACCGCTACGTAATGGCCCCGCTCCCCATCCCAGAACACCACATTCTGCGAGTCGAACTTGCCGTCCGTCAGGATCGGTTCCGCCCGCGCGGGCTGCCAGCTCAGCCCGTCCGGGGAAACAAACCCATACAGTTCGTGCACCCCTCCCACCGCCTTGTAGCGCTCCTCTTCCGGGATGTCCGGGTTCTCATCACGGAAAACCGTGAAATTGTGCGCCACCCGCTTCTCAAAATCCTCCGCCAGCAAAACGATGTTGTTCGCCGTCGAGCCGTTCCATTCCCGCAAACCCAGGTCCGGCTTCTCCCAGTGAACCCCGTCCCCACTTTCCGCCACGCAAACCGTTTCCGGATGTCGCTCCTCCCTCACCTGCTCCCCCTCTTCCAGGTGCTTCCGCACCACATACTCCGGCGCCCCCGCCCCGCGGTAATACATCCGATATTTCCCGCCCACTTCGACGATGCTCGGATAAAAACTGGTATTGCCTTCCCACGGAGCATCCATCCGGAAGGCCGTCCCCGCCGATTCCGGATGGTTTAACTCCTGTCGGATGTCCCCCCGCAGGTCTTCGACAAGCGTCTTATCGATAAACAATTCCAATCGGTTTCCAATCGCGGTAGGGCTTCGCTCGTTTTCCATCTTCTCATCCAAGCCCCATTTCCTTCAGCAGGTCAAACCCACAGGGTTGCCGACGACCCCTAACCTGTTTACCAACCTTCCCCCGTAGGGCTCGATGCGCGTCGAAGACCCTGAGCCGCCGTCGAAGGGCCATCGACGCCTAACCCCTAATCACCAACCTGCCCGAGCCACTCCACAATTTGCACAAATTTACTATTGAAAAAGCTAAGAACTATGATTAGGGTAAATTACCTAATTAATAACAAATATTCATCTGATTTCTCGGCTTAAGAATGCAAAAACGCCGCCACATTCCCTTTTTCTTCCTCCTCGTCTTGGCTCTTTCCCCGCTCCACGGTGGACTTGTTGTGAATAACGCCCTCTTCCCGGTTGCCGAGGCGGGAGAACAGCTGGTCGGGAGCAATCTGGGCGGATCCCCTGGAAGTTTCTCCGCCACCGCCTCCTTTGGGAGCATCAACGCTCAGGCTTCAATCCTTTCGAACATTCAAACCAATGCCCTCGATGCCACCATCAACGGATCCGGCACGGTAGCCGGGGTTTCCGCCGTTCCGAATGCGGTCAATTTCGGCTTCAGCTATTCCCTCCTCACGATTGATTTTTCAATTACCGACGGCCTCTACGCCTACGATTTCACCGGATCCTTCGAGGCAGATTCCAGCGGATCCGTCCCCGTCACCCAAGCCGGTCTCGTCGGTTCCCTCGAGAAAGCTTCCGGAGGCGGGACGAACACTGTCTGGGGCGAAGCCGATGTCTCCTTTCTTTTCCTCACCCCTCAGTCATTCTCCTACAACGACCTCCCCGAGGGCAGCGACGGCCAGCTTTCTGGCACCCAGGGCCGCAGCGGAACCATCGGGGTCGGGGACTACACCGTCGTCCTCAGCGGAGCGATGAGCTCGGTCGGGGATGGCACCTACAGCTACACCGCAAGCTTTTCCCTTGAGGAAATCCCGGAAGATCCCGTCATTCCCGAACCCGCCACCCTCGGTCTCCTTTCTATCCCCGTCCTCGTCCTCTTCCTCCTCCTCCGCCGGTCACCGGCCATGCGGCGCTCTCCCCTCTCCCGACAGGCCAGTAGCTAAAAGGAATAGCCTACGCTCAGGCTTGCGGAAAACCCCGGTCCCGGGACGCGATCTCCCGGCACTAAGTCTCCTGAGTCGGGGGGAATGTCTGCAGTCGGAGGGGTCAGGTAGTCGTAGGTCAGCTCGTCAAACAGGTTTTCCAGACGGATACTCACGCGCCAGGAGGGGTTGGGAATCCAATCGGCTTTCAGATCGACCAGGGTGAAGGCCTCTGTATCCGCATACAGACTGTTCAACTCCGGGGCCGGATTCTCCCGGGCACCTACGTGCCGCACTTCCACCCCCCATGTGGTGGACGGCACCCCTTCCAACAGCTCCTGCTCGAAACCGATCCGCGCCTCCCAGGGAGGGATCTCCGACAACCCCCTTCCGCTTTCCCGGTTTTCCGCTTCCATCCATCCCAGCGAGAATGGAATAGAGAGTCGGCTGCCGAGGCTCAACACCCCGGAACACTCCAATCCCCCAAAAAGGGCGTCCACGTTGCGGTAGCCAAAAAGCGGCTGGCCCGCCGGGGGCGTCGTCGTCACACCGATTTGCCGACGTTGGATGAAGTCCTGAATCGAATACACAAAACCCTCAACCCGGAGCTCGAGCCGATCCGATGCGATTTCCCACCCTAGAACTGCCTCCCATTTCTCTTCCGGCTCTAGCGAGGGATTACCGATCTCGAATCCGCTTCCCAGCGCCTGCAGAAATGCGCGGAAAGATTCGGTCACCGGCGGTGCCTGAACGGAAATGCCGAGCCCGCCATACAACAGCTGGGTTTCCGACAGGAAGGCGCGAACGAGGAGATTTGCCGCGCCAACTGTGTGCGTAAAGCGGCTTCGCCGGGCGTCTGGACCGTTGTAGATTTCATACAAGTCGAGGATTGGAATCCCGAACGCCGTTTCGTCCGCATCCCGAGCTCCGCTCGACACACGATCGATCCGCGCACCAAGGCGAACATGCAGGTCGGATTCCGGCCGGTAGTGCCATTCCGCGTAGGCCCCTGTCGTTTCCATTACGGTATCTGGCCAGATGTGGTCCTGGAAGGGCCCGCGATATCGGATCGTGTTGCGTTCGTTTTGCAGAAAAAGCAATCCCATCCGCAGCCGGTGCGCTTCACCAAGTTCCCAATCCGAATCCATCCGGAACTGAAGGGCCCGAGCCCGGGATTCGGCGCGGATCGGCGCCGGTGCCAGCGGGCGATCTTTTATCGTGAGGAAGGGATTCGCCCAGGTGCTACCGATCGCCCACGACAGGGTGCGAAGCCCTCCCTCTTCAATCCGGATCTTATGACGGAGCGACAAGTTCAGGGTTTCCGCATCTTTCGTGTCCAGCGGAAGCGCGAGGTTTTCCTGTTCGAAGAGGTTCTGGTAAATCCCGACAAGCTGTAAATCCTGATTGCCCGTCACCCACCGTGCACCGACCGTACTGCCAATGCTCCGGAACCGCGCGGCAACATTGCGCCCGTCCCCGGCACGGTAGTTGTGCAAGTCCTGGCCATAAGCGGTTCCCCGGAGACGCTTCCCGGACCAAGGGCGTTGAGCGGCGACGCGGTCCCTGTCGGCGAACCGTGTAGCACCGGCAGGCCGTTGATCAGCGTCACCACTCGGTCGAAACCCAGTCCGCGAATCTGCGGATCCACGAGATCATGTCCCCGCTTCACAAAAGAGAGCCCCAGGCTTCTTTCCAGCGCCTTTCCCAGATGGGTCGAATGCAGATTCCCGAGATCCTCTGCGTCTGGAATCTCCTGCTCCTGTACTGACCGGTCACCGAAGACCACAAGCGGATCCAGCGTCTCAATGCCCCCCCCGACAGCCGCCCCGGCCGATACCTCCGCCATCCAAACGGCCACCGGAAGAATCTTCAGGAGGCGGACGACGGAGTTCATTGTTTCAACGGTTGTCGGAGAACGACGTTTTGAAGAGATATTCTCCTATCGCAATTTTACCACCCCTCCCCCTGCTTTGCATGGAGGAAAATTTAATCGAATCCCAGATATCCTGCACGGGAGGCTTTGACCTCGGCACGCACCCGCAGGGAGATTTCAGGCGTGTCGAACTGCAACCAGGGTGCCCCTTTATTCCCAAAAATACCGCCGTAAAAGCCGTTCGACGGTGGGCTCATCCATCCCCGGTTGGAGATGAATGTAGGCAAAACGGAGGAGCCGACGGTCCCATTCGCTCAGTCGGGCAACCTGGCTTTGGCCGGAATAGAAGATGCTTTCCCGGTCGAAGGGGGAATCGTTGAGGAGCCCGAGCGCCTGCGTCAACTCCTCCAGCATGAAATGGTGCAGCTCCCGACCCTTCAGGCGGTCGGTGGCGATCAGGACAAAGGCCCGGGATCACCGAAAGCCGGGGCGACCGCGGCCAGAGGCTCGTGATCCGACCCTCCCCGCCAAATTCCGGACCCAATAGGATCGTTTTCGCCCAGATCAACCTACCCGGATCAACCGTCGCCTCCAGCTCCCCGCCGAGCGTCAACACCCCTAGCATTAGCAAACCAACCATCGCTTTCACCAAGAAAGGCATCGCTTAATTTCGCACCCCAAGCAAACCCGAAAGCAAGCCACCAGCCTCGCAAAGCAAAGTGTGGCCGCCCTCGAAACCCGAAACTCCGAGACCCTCCTCCTTCTTCACGGAAACACTTCCCGAATCTCGTAGACATTATTGATATGCGCGATCGCCGCCGCGTAGGAGGCCAGCCGCATCCCGCAGTTCAGGCGTTCAGCGGTCTCAAGAACACGGTGGGCGGAGCGCACCATCGTCTTCCGCAGCTCCCGGTCCACCACTTCATGATCCCAGGTTTCCGACTGACGGTTTTGTTTCCATTCAAAATAGCTCACCGTCACACCCCCCGCGTTACAGAGAATGGCGGGCAGAACCTCCACTCCTTTTTCTAGCAGCACTTTCTCCGCCATCCAGGCCATAACCTGGGCATTCGTCCCGACGTCCGGTGCCGGGACATCGTAATCCGGCCCGATGTTCTTCCCCAGCGCCGAAGTCAGCCGGCGGGTCACCCGCATTAATCCATCACGGCTGACCGAGCGTGGACCGCTCTCCGCCTACTCAACCTTCCGGTTCGGGTAACTCCCCAACCACTTCACGAAGGGGCAATGCTCCTCAAGGGAGGCCACCGCCTCCTTGACATGCGGATCTTCGATGTGACCGATGAAATCGACGTAGAAATAGTAGTCCCAGGGCCGCTTCCGGCTGGGTCGGGACTCGATCTTCAAGAGGTTGATGTCCCGCCCCGAAAATGCTTCCAGCGCCTTCTGCAAACCGCCTACCTCATCATGAATGGAGAAAACGAAGCTCGTCTTATCCCGGCCCTTCCCTAGCGGCGGAGAAGGATACTTCCCGATTACGAGGAAGCGGGTGAAATTATCGGTCCGGTCCTGGATGTTCTCCTTTAGCACCGGCACTCCGTAGAGATCTGAGGCTACGAGGCTGGCCACCGCCGCCGCGCCTTCCTCCTCTTTTGCGATTTGAACCCCCGCCGTGGTGCTACCCACCTCGTGTAGGCGCGCCTTTGGCAGGTTCCGCCTGAGCCAGTCCCGGCACTGGTTCAGTGCTTGGTCCTTCGAATGGACATCGGTGATCTTGTCCATCGGGGTGCGCGAAAGCAGACAGTGCTGCACCTGCAGGTAAACCTCGGAGATGATCTTCAGGTCCGTCTCTACGAGGATTTCCTGGGAGCTGTTCACTGAGCCCCCCGTGGAGTTCTCGATCGGGAAGACGCCGTAATCCGCATCGTTGTGCTCCACCTCCATGATCACGTCCAAGATGTGGTTCATCGGTTTGAACTCCAGCTTTGTGCCGAAGTTCTTCATCGCCGCCTGGTGCGTGAACGTCGCTTCCGGCCCGAGATACGCCACCTTCATATAGCGTTCGCTCGCCCGCGCCGATGAGATGATCTCTCGGAAGATTGAGTGGATCGAAGCATTGTCCAATGGGCCGGGGTTCTGCTCCGTCAGCTTCTCAAGGATTTCCACCTCTCGCGTCGGGTTGTAGATGTCCTGCCCGCGGGCGTGCTTGATCTTCCCGATCTCGATCGCCAGGCGCACCCGCTCGTTCAGTTTTTCGATGATTTCGCGGTCAATGCCGTCGATTTTCTGGCGTAGGCTTTCCAGTTCCATGGCTGTTAGGTCGATTGACGTTCTTCCACTACCTCGGTCTCGTCCTCCTCCTGCTCCGCTTCCTCTTCTCCAGACAGGCCGACATCCTCATCCGAGAGCGCTTCCTTGCTATTCCACTCCCGGAGCCAGCTGTCCAACTTCGTCGTCGAAACAATGTCGCTGGCCGGCAGCTCTTCGAGGGACTTGATCCCCGCATGCTCAAGGAATTGCTCCGTTGTCCCGTATTGGATCGGACGGCCCGGCAGGTCGGCCCGCCCGAGGATCTGCACCAGCTCCAGTTCTTGCAGCTTGTTCAGCGCGCTGTCTACCGACACCCCACGGATCGTCTCCATCTCTGAGCGAGTCACCGGTTGTCGATAGGCGATAATTGTCAAGGTTTCAAGCGCCGCCGGAGACAGCCGCATCGGCTTCGGCTCATCGCGCAGCAGGCGGATCCAGTCCGAATACTCCGGCGCGCACATCAGCCGGTATCCCTGCGGGCCCTCCACTATACGGTAAACAGCCTCGTCCGCTTCCAGCTTCGATGCCATCGCCTCCATCGCTTCACGAATCTGCGTCACCGTCACCAGCGGCGGCACCGCCGAGGCCTCCGGCACTTCCGTCTCTTCCCCCACAGCCTCTGCCTCGGCTTCCGCGACCTCCCGGTAACGGCTGAAGATTTTTTGCAGGTCTCCCGCCGAAAGCGGGTCCCCCGTCGAAATCAGCAAGGCCCTGAGGATGGATGGTAGGTCAAATTCCATGGTAGTTCCGAATGCCCCGGCTTCCCCTGCGACTATTCCGGGGATCCACAGGCTTTCTTCTTGAATTATCCTGCTTCTAATCAAACGTTAATCCGATTATCAACGTCCAGAAAAATCCCCATGAATCCCTCCGATCCTAAAAGACCCTACAGCTGTATTGTGTTGGACGGAAAAGACCGCGCGCCCAATCGCTCCATGCTCCGGGCTGTCGGCTTTTCCGACGAAGATTTTTCCAAGCCGGTCGTCGGGGTGGCCTCCACCCAGAGCATGATCACGCCCTGCAACATGCATATCGACGGCCTCGCCGACCATGCCTGTGCCGGGGCGGACGAGGCCGGCGCCAAGTCCATTAAATTCGGGACCATTACCGTCTCGGACGGAATCTCCATGGGCACCAAGGGCATGCGTTACTCCCTCGTCTCCCGCGAGGTCATCGCCGACAGTATCGAGACCGTTGTTGGAGCCGAGGGCATGGACGGCTTTGTCGCCTTTGGCGGCTGCGATAAAAACATGCCCGGCTGTCTCATCGCGATGGCCCGCATGAACCGCCCCTCCGTTTTTGTCTATGGCGGAACGATCCTCCCCGGTAACTACAAGAATCAGCCCGTCGATATCGTCTCCATGTTCGAATCCGTCGGGAAACACGCTGCCGGCTCCATGTCCGATCAGGAGCTTAGCGAGATCGAGAAATGTGCCATTCCCGGGCCCGGCTCCTGCGGCGGGATGTACACCGCCAACACCATGGCCTCCGCTATCGAGACCATGGGGATGAGCCTCCCCGACAGTTCGGCCCAGCTCGCCATCGGTAAGGACAAGGAGAAGGATGCCTACGCCGCCGGCGCCGCCGTCTTCAACCTTATCGAACACGGGATCAAACCGCGCGATATTATGACCCGTGAGGCCTTCGAGAACGCCATCACCGCGACTATCGCCCTCGGGGGTTCCACCAACGCCGTTCTCCACCTCCTCGCTATCGCCCACACCGCCGATGTCCCCCTCCACCTCGACGACTTTACCGAAATCGGTAAACGGGTTCCCGTCCTCTGTGACCTCAAGCCCAGCGGCAAATACAATATGTCGCACTTCGTCCGCATCGGCGGCCTTCAGCCCCTTCTCAAGATCCTTCTCGACCACGGCCTCCTCCACGGGGATTGCCTCACCGTCACTGGCAAAACCCTTGCCGAAAACCTCGCTGACGTCGAGCCCTACCCCACCGATCAGGATCTCGTCCGACCTTTCGACAATCCAATTAAGAAGGACAGCCACCTCCGCATCCTATACGGCTCTCTCGCCCCCGAGGGCGCCGTGGCCAAGATTTCCGGCAAGGAAGGCCTCCGCTTCGAAGGGAAGGCCATTGTCTTTGAATCCGAGGAGGATTGCCTCAAGGGGATCCTTGACGGAAAGGTCCTACCCGGACAGGTCATTGTCGTCCGCAATGAAGGTCCGCGCGGCGGCCCCGGGATGCGCGAAATGCTTGCCCCCACCTCCGCCGTTATGGGCAAGGGCCTCGGCAAGGAGGTGGCCCTCATTACCGACGGCCGCTTCTCCGGAGGTAGCCACGGCTTCGTTGTCGGCCATGTGACACCTGAAGCCTTTACCGGTGGTCCGATCGCCATCATCGAGGACGGGGATCCCATCGTCATCGATGCCGAGTCCAACGAAATCAATCTTGCCATCCCCGCTGAAACCCTCGAGTCCCGACTCAAGGCATGGCAACCCAGGCCACCCTCTGAGTCTCGCGGCGTCCTCGCGAAATACGCCGCACAGGTCGCCAGCGCCTCCAAGGGTGCCGTCACCGACGCCAACCTCTGATTTGAGAAACACCATGAGCTGGGATCTTTTCAAAAAACAATACCTCGCCTTTCCTGAGATCGGTTTTGCCCTCGACTCCTCCCGGATCGAGACGACTGCCGCCGTCCGGGAAGCCCTCGAACCCACCCTTCAAAAGGCCTTCGAGGCCATGCACGCCCTCGAGGATGGCGCCATCGCCAACCCCGATGAACAAAGGCAGGTCGGCCATTACTGGCTGAGAAACCCGGACCTTGCTCCTGACGAGGCCATCACTCGGGACATTCGGTCCACCTTTGAAGCCATCCGCACCTTTGTCTCCAAAGTCCACGACGGGGAATTCCAGGGTCGCGACGGCCCCTTCAGTCAATTGCTCGTAATCGGGATCGGCGGCTCCGCCCTCGGTCCCCAATTTGTTGCCGAAGCCCTCGGAAACCCCGGACGGGATCGCATGCAGGTCGCCTTTTTCGACAATACCGACCCCGAGGGAATTGACCTTACCCTCGACCGCCTCGACCCCGTTCTCGGTCGCACCCTCGTCCTCGTGATTTCCAAGTCCGGCGGCACCCCCGAAACCCGCAATGGCATGCTTGAGGCACGCGCCCGCTTCGAGGCCTCCGGCCTGAACTTCCCCTCCCAGGCGGTCGCCGTGACCGGCACCGGTTCGAAGCTCGATGTCACCGCCGAGGCCGAGAGCTGGCTCGCCCGCTTCCCCATGTGGGACTGGGTGGGTGGACGCACCAGCGAAACCGGACCTGTCGGGCTCCTGCCCGCCGCCCTTCAGGGTTTCGATACCGACGCCCTCCTCGCCGGAGCACGCGAAATGGATAACCTTACCCGGGTTCCCGACCCTGTCCGCAATCCTGCCGCACGCCTTGCCGCCGCATGGTATTCCGCAACCGCCGGCAAAGGCGAAAAAGATATGGTGATCCTCCCCTACAAGGATCGTCTCCAGCTCTTCTCCCGCTACCTCCAGCAACTGGTCATGGAGTCCCTCGGGAAGGAACTCGACCTCGACGGCAATATCGTCAATCAAGGCATCACCGTCTACGGGAACAAGGGCTCCACCGATCAGCACGCCTACGTCCAGCAGCTTCGCGAAGGCGTTCTCAACTTCTTCGTTGTCTTTATTGAAGTTCTCAAGGATCGCCAGGGGCCCAGTATCGAGGTCGAGAAGGACGTTACCTCCGGCGATTTTCTCCATGGCTTTTTTCTCGGCACCTGCGACGCCCTCTTTGAAAAAGACCGCCAGTCGCTCACCCTCACCATCAACGAGGTCAGCCCCGAATCCGTCGGAGCCCTCATCGCCCTTTTTGAGCGGGCCGTCGGTCTCTATGCCTCCGTCGTCCATATTAATGCCTACCACCAGCCCGGCGTTGAAGCCGGGAAAAAGGCCGCCGCCGCCGTCCTTGACGTGCAGCGCCGCATCCTCGGTGCTCTTCATGCCGAAATCGGTTCCTCTTTCACCGCCGAGGCACTCGCCGCGCATCTCGAGCTTGCCGACCGCACCGAATGGGTTTTTAAGTGTCTTTCGCACCTTGCTTACAATGGCCGAATCCAGGCCCTACCGGATTCCGCCCCCTACTCTCCGGAAACTCACTTCCTTGTTCCCGATTAAACGCTGCTCTTTTCTCAATCTCCCCTGCTCATGAAAATCCTCTCTTATCTCCTCCCCGGCGGTGCCATCCTCGCCGGCTTCGCTGCCATCGCCGCATGGTTCCTCACGAACGGTAAGCTCGATCAGAAACAGTCCGAGCTCGATGCCCTCAACAATCGGTTGACCTCCACCCAGGCCGACCTCGGAGATGCCCGCGACCAACTCGCTTCTCTTCAATCCGACCTTCAAGTCACCCGGCAGGACCTCGCCGCCTCCAAGCAACAGGTGACCCGCTTCCAGGACGACTATTACCGGGCCACCCAGGAGGTCACCCAACTTCAGAATGCCTTGAAGAGCGAACAGGCCGCCGTGGAGAAACTCGTCTCCGATAATGACCGTCTCAGGCGGGAGATCCTCGCCGTCAAATCCGCACCCCCACCGGATATCGACAATTCCGAGGTCGTCCGCGGCTATAAGCAGAAAATTGCTGAAATGGAGCAGGAAATACGAGACCTCCAGGGCAACCTTTCGAACACCCCGATGACCACGGCCAGTCGCATCAACCTTCCGGCCTCCGGCGGGAGTCAACCCCTGCCCGCCTCCGGTGCCGGATCGATCACCGCAAACGTCGCCGCCGTCCGCCCAGAACAGGGCATAGTCGTCCTCGACCGCGGTTTTCGCGACGGCGTCCAGCGCAACCAGGAATATGCCCTTCTCCACAATGGCAACCGTCTTGGGAAAATCCGGGTTACTGCCCTGACGGATTCTGGGGCCGTCGGGCTCTTCATTTCCTCGACAGACCGCGATCAACGGATCAATGTTGGAGATCCTGTTGTCTTAGACCAATGATTAAGAACGTCCTACGCCCCGTTTGCACGATCCTGCTCCTCGCCTTCACCCTGATCGGCCTCTCCGGCTGCTTCAACGCCAATGAAGATGACTCCGAGATCCCGTGGACCCGCCCGCAGTCCTGGGAAAATACCGCCCCCGGTATGGGCGGCAGAGGGAATACCTTCTAAGGCCGGGCCGCCCCGCTTCCCGCTTTGAGCCAAGCCTCACCGGACTCCCTTCCCGTTTTCCAGGCAGAGCCCGGCCACCTTTACCTGGTGGCCACCCCGATCGGAAACCTCGCCGACCTCTCTTTTCGCGCCCGCGATATCCTTGCCTCCGTCGATCGTATCGCCTGCGAGGATACCCGCATTACTGTCCGCCTCCTCCAGCGTCTCGAGATCGAGAAGCCCATGATTTCCTACCGGGAAGAAAACGAGAAAACCCTCGCCCCCGAACTCGTCGAGGAGCTCCGTCGAGGAGCTTCCCTTGCCCTTGTCGCCGATGCCGGAACCCCCACCCTCAGCGACCCTGGTTACCGCCTCGTTCGCGCTTGCCGCTCCGCCGACCTTCCCGTCATCCCGAT
This sequence comes from uncultured Opitutales bacterium, assembly GCA_964417945.1. Taxonomy (GTDB): domain Bacteria; phylum Verrucomicrobiota; class Verrucomicrobiia; order Opitutales; family JABSRG01; genus CAYQKH01. The sequence goes on along the minus strand of CAYQKH010000021.1, from coordinate 12,702 downwards.
CCCGGGACCCTTCGCCGCCATCACCGCCCTTGCCGCCTCCGGTCTCCCAACCGATGGCTTTCTCTACGTCGGCTTCCTCCCACCCAAGCGAAGCGCGCGCCAACGGTTTTTTCAGGAATACCAGGATTTTCCCTACACCCTCGTCTGCTACGAATCGACCCATCGCATCGAGAAATTTTTCGCCGATGCAAAGGAATGCCTCGGACCCGACCGCCTCGTCTGTCTCGCCCGCGAGCTTACCAAACGCCATGAGACCTTTCTCGTCGGCTCCATCGAATCCGTATGCAGCCGCTTTGCCCGACAATCCCACAAGGGCGAGTTTGTCATCTGCATCGGCAGAAAGGGCCTCGAATGGTAACCACGCCCGAGGCCCGCGCCGTCATCGACATCGGCAGCAACAGTATTAAGCTGCTCGTCGGCGCCCGCGGCCAGCCGTTCGTCACCTTATGCACTGCCGTCCAGGAAACCCGGATCAGTGCGGGGATGCAGGGTCACCCTCCCCTTCTCCTCAATGCCGCTGTCGACGCCGCTCTCGATAGCATCCGCGTCCTCGTCGAACAGGCACGGGAGTTTACCGCCTCACCCCCCACTCTTGTCGCCACCAGTGCCGTCCGCGACGCCGCCAATGGCGCCGATTTCGCGAGGCGTGTCCAGCGGCAGACCGGGGTTTCTTTGCGCATCCTCAGTGGAGAGGAAGAAGCGAGGTATGTTTGCCGGAGTGCCCTTTGCGATCCTACCCTTTTCGGGATTTCCGACTTCCGGCTCGTCGATCTCGGCGGCGGAAGCCTTGAGGTCGTTCACTTCTCCAATCGCACCATCACCCGTGCCGCCAGCCTCCCCCTCGGGGCGGTCCGGCTTACGCATCGCTTCCTCCCTGAGCCGGACGCGCCCCTCACGGCGGAAGTCCTCGAAAAGATCCATCTGCACATCACGAAATGCTTCCGCGCCGAAGCCATCGAGTTGGCCAACCCGCCCCTTAACCTAGTCGGCTCCGGCGGGGCCTTCGTCATCGCCCGGAACCTGATTAACCCGCGCTGCCCGAAAATCGACTTGGAGACCCTCTGCGTTTATCGCGATCGGCTCGCCGCCATGACCCTCGAAGAACGCCGACATCTTCCGGGACTCCCCCCGCAGCGCGCCGACATCATGGTCCCCGCCATCCAAATTATGATTTCCATCGCCGAGGCGGCTCGCCAACCCGCCTTTCTGAACACCAAGTTCAACCTGCGTTACGGCATCCTCGCCGAACTCCTCGAGGAGGACGATTGACCCGGCACCCCTTCAAGCGCTTGCGTTTAAACGCTTTTCCAACTCCAGGAAATCCTCCGGCACTGGTGCCTCCCAAGTGAAGTTTGCCCCCGTCAGCGGGTGGGCCAATTCCAGCCGCCAGGCGTGCAACAACACTCGCGGGACCGGTTCCCAAGCCCGCTTTCGGTCCCTGTAGCCATACGTCGGATCGCCGAGGATCGGGTGCCCGAGATACCGTAAGTGTACCCGGATCTGGTGCGTCCGCCCGGTGTGAATCCGGCAACGCAGCAGACACGGACCCATCCCACCGGCCGCTCGGAGGACCTCCCAGTCCGTCTGGGCCGCTCGCCCGGATGACAAAACCTGCATTTTCGTCCGGACCACCGGATGCCGCCCGATCGGTGCCTCGATCGAACCCGATTCGCCTCCGGGCCGCCCTTCCACCCACGCAAGATACCATTTCCGCGTCGCGCGTCCGCTGAACTGAGCAGCCAGGGCATGGTGTGCCCGGTCCGTCTTCGCCGCTACAATCACCCCACTCGTCTCTTTGTCCAGTCGGTGGACGATTCCCGGGCGCTCCGGCGCTCCAATCGTACTCAGTCGTCCCCCCGTGTGGTGCAATAACGCGTGGACCAGCGTCGGCTCCTGCGTCCCGTGGCCCGGATGGGTGACCAGCCCGGGTGACTTGTTCACCACCACGAGGTCCTCATCCTCAAAAAGAATTGCCAGAGGAATCTCCACCGGTTTCGCCGAGAAATCCGCCTCCGCTAACCATTGGATCTTCAACAGATCCCCGCCCCCGACGACATCCCGCCTTCGCAGGGCTTCTCCCTCGCGAGTGATTTGTCCCGCATCCAGTGCCTTCTGCACCTGACTCCGGCTCACCTCAGGAAACTGGGCCGACAACACCTTGTCCACCCGCCCGGGGTCTACCGCCTTTGGTATCTGGAATTCGAACCGTTCCGTGTCGTTCATGGGTGTCGACCCCGTGAAAACTCCATCCGATTATCGCTTTTCCGGCAAAACATCCGGGCTACAGCAAGGCCTCCAACACATCCAACTCCGCGAGCTTCGATTCGCGGAGCGCCTCTGGAATCAAGGCCGCCTTCCATCCGTTTCGCGCCACCCCGACGAGTTCCTTCCGAGTGAAACCGAGGTCTTGGGCAAGTGCGATATACTCTTCCGAAAGGCGGTTGCCGAACACCAGCGGATCATCCGTACTCACTGTGCAGGCCACCCCCGCATCAAGTAATCTCCGGATCGGGTGCTCCGACATCGGGCCGCTTGCCTGCAGCTTCACGTTGCTGATCGGGCAGACATCCAGCGTGATCCCTTTCGCGCGTATTAACTCAAGGACCGATGGATCCTCCGCCGCTCGGATTCCGTGCTCAATCCGATCCACATCCAGGCGCTCTATCGCCTCCCGTACGTAGCCCGCGTTGCCGAATTCGCCGGCGTGTGCCTTCTTCAACTTTCCCTTTTTCCGGGCTTCCGCGTAGTAATCTACAAGCCAGTCCGCGAAGGGCTTCGTCTCCACGTCGTGAATGTCAATCCCGCTGACCTCCGGCCAATCCAGGCAATCGTAGGCCGTTTTCCGTATTGCCTCGGAATGCCCGTCTCGATGAAAGCCAACAAATAGCCGGGCCTCCAGCTGAGGCGGCACCGCCGAAAGGATCGCCTGTATCACCTCACGCAGGGATATCCCTGCCAGCTCGCTCGTGAAAGCGTCGATACTGAACTCCACGTAGCGTACATTCTGCTCAAGCTGACGGCTGAAAACCAGCGCCGCCGCCTCTCCATAGTGCTCCGGACAGGTTAAAAAGTCCTTGTAACTTCCAATCAGCAGCTCGAGGAAGGTCTGGAAATCCGGGAAGCGGTAATCGTCCGCCCAGGAGGGCAGAGGCTTAATCGCCCGGGAGGGGGCCACTCGCATTTGCAACTCCCACGGCATTGCCCCCTCCATGTGCAGGTGGGTCTCCGTTTTCGGGAGCGCCTGAATGAAGGCGGCCAGCTCGGGATCGGCTACGTAGGACATATCCCGTTTTCGAAGCTCCCCTTTACGTCCGCAAACTTATTTTTTTGCGCCCTTCTTGTTCTTGGTCCGCTTGCCCGTTTTCGGGGTTTTCCCGAGCAGGTAATCCGGATTCAGCTTCTCCAGCGTCTTCGGCACGAAGAGCCCGTCCTTCCGGATCAGTTTGTCGTCGAACCAGATTTCTCCCCCGCCGTAGGACTTGCGCTGGATGCAGACCAGATCCCAGTGAACCTGCGACTGGTTGCCGTTGTCCGCCATCTCATAGGCCTGGCCCGGCGTGAAATGGAACGAACCGGCGATCTTTTCGTCGAATAAGATGTCCTGCATCGGTTCCCGGATGTGCGGGTTGAAGCCGATGGCGAACTCCCCAATGTAGCGGGCACCTGGATCGCTGTCGAAGATCGCATTCAATCGCTTCGTCTCCTTCCCCGCCGACGCCTTCACGATCTTTCCTTCCTTGAATTCCAGTCGCACATCCTGAAAAGGGATTCCCTGGTAAACCGTCGGGGTGTTATACTGAAGCACCCCCTCCACGCTGTCCTTTACCGGGGCGGTGAAGACCTCACCGTCCGGGATATTATACTGGCCGCCGCAGGGTATCACGCCGATCCCCTTTATCGAAAAACGGAGGTCCGTCTCACCGGGGCCCTTGATCTCCACCCGGTCTGCCTTCTCCATCAGGCGCTTGAGGGCGTTCATCCCTGGGATCATCCGGGCGTAATCCAGCGTGCAGACACGGAAATAAAAGTCCTCAAAACCCTCCGTGCTCATCCGCGCCTGTTGCGCCATCGCCGGAGACGGCCAGCGCAAAACCACCCAGTTCGTGTTTTTTACCCGGTAATCGATCACCGGGCGAAGTTTCTCCATGTAGAGCTTCATCTGCTTCGGCAAAACCGTCGAAAGCTCGAAGATGTTGTGGCTACCCCGCACCGCGATGTAGCCGTCCATCGCTTGCATCTGGGCCAGCTTCCAGTCCGCATCCAGTTGGAATTGCGCCTCCTTCCCGTTGAGCACCAGATCCCGTGTCACCTGCGCGTCGTTCAGGTTTACCACTGCGTTCCCCCCGCGTTCGTGCACGGCGCGAACCAGAGCCGAGACCATCTCCTGGGGAATGTCGTAAGCATCGATCAAAATGTTCTCTCCCCGCTTTACCTTGATGGAAAAGCCGGTCAGGCCGTCGGCCAGTTTCTCGTATCGTGGATCAATCATATGGCAAAAAAACCGGTAATATCCTCCGCTTCAACCGCCCCGCCGAATATCCGAGCCGCGGAAGGTCAGGCTCACGCGGTAAATCCGCTTCACCTTCGTCAGAATTTCATACGTAACCGGATCGATCCGGTGTGGGATCTCCTCTTTCCGGATATCGATTGCCACGCCGTAACCGCGCTCCGAAAAAATATCGATCAGCATCGCCAGGGCCATCGGATCATTGAACGTCGGATCCTCCGAATTGATGTAGGCCCGACCCGACAGGGCATGTCGGCGCACGATCGGCATGAAATATTCCTCGATCTGTTTCACCACCCGGCTGAATAGGTCGGTGTGGTGCTGCTCATAGTTGTCCAGCCGGTTGACCAAGGCCTGCCGCGCCGACTCCGAAATCGTCGTCGCAACCGGGATCCGCGTCAGCCGGTCGTAGGTCGCCTGGTCCAATTCCAGAGAACTCTGGTAGCGCAGTTCGTCGACGATCCGTTGCTGGACCTCACGGATCGCCCCCTGCGCATTGATGAAGTGGTAGAAAAAAATCTCACGCAGCGACTTCAATGAGGCGTAGGTTTGCTCCTTGAAGACGTGATAACGGTTCCTCGCCTTCTCCGGATCCAGGTCCGTCTTTCGGATCTTTATCTTCTCGCCCACTCCCGAGGCCTCCACCTCTACGTTGTGCTCCTGCATCT
>CAYQKH010000021.1:0-7517 GCA_964417945.1 uncultured Opitutales bacterium | reverse complement strand
CCCCGCTGCAGCTGCCGCTCCACGCTCGTCTGCTCGTCGACAAAGAGCACCACGATGTGGAAATTAGGCCGGGGAAAATGGGTCGCGTGCAGGGTGCACAAATACCTCGCTCGCAGTTCCATCAACTTCCGGTAGAGCAGCTTCAAGCATTCCACCTGCACCAGGGATCGCGGATAACCGTCCACGACCGCTCCCGTTTTATACTCCGGCTCCAGAATCTTCCGAAAAACCAACTCCGTCACCTCACGGTCGCCTACCAGCATTCCCGCATCGACCATCTTCTTCGCCTCCGGGCTGTTCAGCAGGCTGCTCACCACCACCGGCTCTGCCGTTATGTCGCGGAATTCCAGAATGAAATTTGTGTGCGTTCCTTTTCCCGAACCCGGCGCACCGTTTAGCCAGAATATTTCCCGGGGAAATCGAAGGTTCTCCTCACCGAATTCCGATTCGAGGCTCGACCAGAGCGAATTGAAAATAAGGGTCGCGTCCTTGATTTCAAGGTCCCTGACCTCTTCACCGGCGCGCTGGATATGTTGCGGAGAGTCTTCTGACATAAAGGAGTTTCAGAGAGAAAAGCGATTGTTTCGTCAACCTCGCAGATATTCAAGCCTCCGTTGTCTTCCCTCCCGAAAGGAAGGGGGTCCGCGTCCCGCGCATCGGACTCTTCGGGAAACAGATTCGCGATACCGCCTCCTCGAAATCCTTTGCCCCCTCCAGGATTTCGATCTCCAGGCGCAGGTAGTAGAACGGGATCATCGCCCCCAAATCCGGATTCACCCGGACCGCATCCTTCTCCGTCGTCACCACCGCCTCCGCTCCCGCCGCCATTGCCTGCTCAAGGAAGTCTCCCAGCTCCCGCCCCGAATATCGGTGGTGGTCGAGATACCGCTCCGCGTAGATTATCTCCGCCCCGTAATCCCGAAGGAAATTCTCGAAGCTTTCCGGCACCGCGATCCCGCTCAGGGCCGCGACTCGCCTCCCCTTCAGCCAGTCCAGCGTGCGCTCGCTCCCGCCGTCCAAACTCTTTAGATATTGCGGCTGGTGCGCGCACTCGATGATGTCCGCTTCCGGGTTGTGCGCCGAAATCTGCCGCCGGAGCGTCTCGTTGCTGCTCCCGTCGCTCTTCGTGATGAAGACGTAATTGGCCCGCCGCAGGTGCTCCACCGGCTCCCGTAAGATTCCGCGCGGCAACAACTTCCCATTTCCGAACGGATTCGTCCGGTCCACCAGAAGCAGGTTCAGCCGGCCCTTCAATGGCAAATACTGAAAGCCGTCATCCAGCACCAGGGTGTCCACTCCGTATTGACGGATCGCATAGCGGCCCGCTTTTACCCGGTCCTTGTCCACCACCACAAGCACCCCGCTCGGCAGGAGGTTTCGCGCTAGCATATAAGGCTCATCTCCCGCCTCCCAGGAATCCAGGAGGATCTGCTCCCCGTCACTCACCAGCTTCGGCGGACTCTCCGCCGCATGTGTCACCCAACGAATCCATTTCCTATACATCGGCTCCTTCCGGCTTTTATACCCGCGGCTTAAAATCGCCACCTTCCTCCCTCGCTGCGCCAGGCTCTTCGCGAACTTTTCCACCACTGGGGTCTTCCCTGTTCCGCCCACCGTCAAGTTGCCCACCACCACCACGAGGCAACCCAGTGGCTGGTTGCGCAGGATCCGCTTTTCATAAAGATAGTGCCGGAGTCGGATCACCCCGCCGAATAGGCAGCTTAGCAGTCTTAGAAAGGCCCCGAAATACCGGACCCCCCGGCCTTCTACCCGATCGTAGATGACATCCGCCGTGAACTTCGCAAACTGGTCCAAGTTGTGCCGAATCCGTTCCAATGCCGCTTGCAGGTCCACGCTTCTCTTTTCCGTAAATTTTTGGAAACAAAAGAAGAACGTGGAGCACCTTGGATCGACCCGCAATGCTATTTCCCCTTTCCTCCATACTTTCCTCTATCCTAACAAACGCATTGACGGAAGATCCTCCTCTGCGTTTTAAACGCTCCTCGACTTCCCTAACGTAACCCTCACCTCCCATTTTGAGCTACAAACTCTTCATTCCCGGCCCCGTTCAGGTCTCGGAAAAGACTTACCGGGCCATGACCTCTCCCGTTGTCGGACACCGCAGCCCCGATTTTGTCGAACTTTACCAGTCGATCCAACCCGGCCTCCAGCGCCTCTTCCAGACCCAGGATCCCGTCTTCCTAAGCACCAGCAGTGCCTGGGGCGTCATGGAGGGTTCCGTCCGGAACCTGACCCGCAAAAAAGTCCTCAACTGCATGTGCGGTGCCTTCTCCGATAAGTGGCACGACGTTTCTACCCGCTCTGGAATTCCCGCCGACCCCCTCCGCTTCGAATGGGGCTCCCCGGTCTCCGCCGGGGCGGTTCGCGAAAAACTTGAGACCGGCGACTACGACGTCCTTACGCTTGTCCATAACGAGACCTCCTGCGGCGTCATGAATCCCCTCGCCGATATCATGGCTGTCCTCCGGGACTTTCCCGAGGTCATGAGCATCGTCGACACCGTCAGCTCCTTTTCTGCCGTCCCCATCCCCAAAGACGAACTCGGCATTGATGTCATCCTCACCGGTTCCCAGAAGGCCCTTGCCCTTCCTCCCGGTCTTTCCCTCCTTTCCGTTTCCGAGCGCGCCATGGAGCGCGCCGCCGAGGTCCCCGGGCGCGGCTACTATTTCGATTTTCTCGAGTTCCAGAAAAACCATGAAAAAGGCATGACCCCGTCTACGCCTGTCATCCCCCTCATCTACGCCCTCCGTTCCAAACTCGAGGATATCGAGATCGAGGGTCTTGAGAACCGCTTCCAGCGCCACGCCCGCCTCAACCAGAAGGTCCGTCAGTGGGTCGACAGCCAGGGCCTTGAGCTCTTTCCCGTCCACCCCGATGTCGCCTCTATCTCCCTCACCTGCATCCGCAATACCCGCGATCTCGACATCCCCCTTCTCAACCGCCACCTCCTCCAGCGCTTTCAATGCGTCATCGATGGGGGCTATGGCAAAATTAAAGGGAAAACCTTTCGCATTTCCAATATGGGGGACGAAACCGACGAGTCGATCGGAACCCTCCTTGACAACCTCGATTCCTTAGTCACCGAGTTATTTTAATCCCCAACATCACGGGTCACTTCTCCCATGAGCAAAGCCTTAATTATTGCCGAGAAACCCAGTGTGGCCGCCGACCTCGCGCGGACCCTGGGCAAATTTAAAAAACAGGACGATCATTACGAAAATGACGATTACCTGATCGCCGCCGCCGTCGGGCATATCGTCGAGCTCTTCATGCCTGAGGATATCGATAAGAAATTCAAGGCCTGGCGCATCGCCACCCTCCCCATCATTCCCGAAAAGTTCGAGCTCAAGCCCATTGAGAAAACCAAGAAGAAATTTCAGGAACTTAAAAAGCTCATGGGGCGGAAGGAGGTCGACCGCATTATTAATGCCTGCGACGCCGGCCGGGAGGGGGAGCTCATCTTTACCTACCTTTACGAGGCCGCCAAATGTAAGAAGCCCGTCCAGCGTCTTTGGATGGTCTCCATGACTCCTGAGAGCATCCGCCGCTCCTTCCAAGACCTCCGCGAAGATCAGGTCATGAAACCCCTTCAGGCCGCCGCCCGCTGCCGCTCCGAAGCGGATTGGCTCATCGGAATCAACGGCACCCGCGTCCTTACCTCCCGTATGTTCGGGATGCGGGGAAAAAACGTCGCCACCGTCGGCAGGGTCCAGACTCCCACCCTCACCATGGTCATCCAGCGCGAAAAAGAGATCGAACGCTTCAAGCCGCGCTCCTACTGGAAGATCGTCTCCGATTTCGCCATCTCTGAAGGCCAATACGAGGGTACCTTCCAGAAACCCGGCTTTAAGAAGGACCCCGATAACGAACATGACCGAGCCGACCGAATCTGGAATAAGGAGCAGGCCGAATCCATTCTTGCCGAGGCCGAAACCGCTGGTTCTGGCCCGGTCGAGGAGGAAAAAAAACGCTCCCGGCAGAGCGCCCCTCGCCTCTACGACCTCCCCAGCCTCCAGCGCGAGGCCAACTCCCGCTTCGGCCTTCCCGCCGGGAAAACCCTGCGCATCGCCCAGGCCCTCTACGAAAAGCACAAGATGATCACCTACCCGCGAACCGACTCGCGGGCCCTCCCCGAGGACTATGTCGCCAACGTAACTGAGGTTCTTCGCAATACCACCGGCGATTCCGCCCGCTTTGCCAAGCGCGTCCTCGAGAACAACTGGATCAATCCCAAAGACCGCCGTGTTTTCAATAATAAACAGGTCTCCGACCACTTCGCGATTATCCCTACCGAGGCCAACCCCAAGAAACTGACCTCCGACGAAAGTAAGATCTTTGATATGATCCAGCGGCGCTTCATCGCCGCCTTCTTCCCCCAAGCCGAGTTCGATATCACCACCCGGATCTCCACCCTCGGCGACCATCAATTCAAAACCGAGGGTAAAGTCCTCGCCAAACCCGGTTGGCTCGAGGTCTACGGGAAGTCCACCACCACCGAGGATTCGCTCCCCCCGATCACCGCCGCCGACGGAGAACCGGCCACCGCAAAGGCCGTCGCCCTTCGCCTTGAAGAAGATGAAACCCGCCCTCCTCCGCGCTACACCGAAGCCACCCTCCTCGCTGCCATGGAAGGCGCAGGGAAGCTCGTCGATGACGAGGCACTTGCCGAGGCCATGAAAGAAAAAGGCCTCGGCACTCCAGCCACCCGCGCTGCCATTATCGACCAGCTTATCAACCAGAAGTATATCGAGCGAATCGGGCGGGACCTTCACCCCACCCCCAAGGCCGAGGATGTCATCAATTTCATCTCCGCCGTCGAGGTCGAAGAACTGACCAGCCCCGACATGACCGGCCAGTGGGAACACCGTCTTAACCAGGTCGCCCGCGGCCAGCTCAGCCGCGATGAATTCATGAAAGGCATCATTTCCATGACCTGCCACCTCGTCGAGCAGACCCGCTCTTTCGAGGAAGAGGATAAGGATCTGCCCGAGACTTCCCTCATCTCTCCCACTGACCGGAAGCCCATGCTCGAGTCCCTCCGCAGCTTTCGCTCACGGGACGGACAGCTCACCCTTTACAAAACCGTCAGCAATCGCAGGATGCGCGTCGAGGAATACGAGACCCTTCTCAAGGAGGGCCGCGTCGGCCCCCTCGACGACTTCCGCTCCAAGGCCGGAAAACCCTTTTCTGCCATGCTCAAGCTTGAGGACAATAAAGCCTCTCTCGACTTCGGAAACGGGAACGGGGATAATGCGTCCGATGAGCCCATCGACCTTTCCGAATTCGAGGTCGTCGGCGAAATCGAGGCAGGCGGCAAAGTCTACGCCACTCCGAACGCCTATCTCAGTGAGGCCCACAACCAAGGCGATAAGGAAGCATTCCGCCTCAGCCGGACCCTCCTCGGCAAAAGCATCCCCGAGGAAGAGGCACGCAAACTTCTCAAGGACGGAAAAACCGGCCTCATTGAAGGCTTCCGCTCCAAGCGCACCGGACGGCTCTTCTCCGCTTTCCTCATTCTCAAAGATGGCGGAGGCATTGGCTTCGAGTTCCCTCCACGAGCCGCTAAAAAGAAAAAAGCCGCCGGTAAGGCACCCGCAAAAAAGAAGTCTTGAAAGATTGATTCCCGCCCCCACCCCTCCTTATCATCACCTTTCTCAATCTGATCCCCTCACCTATCATAATGATCAGTTGAATCGCAGGGATAGAACTCTCAAATAATCTCACTTAGGAAGGACTTACCATGCCGATCGCCACGCCCGAACAATTCCGCCAGATGCTGGATGCTGCCCAGGAGGGGAGCTATGCCTACCCCGCCATCAATTGTACTTCTATCATCACCCTTAATGCTGCGCTGAAGGGCTTTGCCGACTCCAAGTCGGATGGTATGATCCAGTTTTCCACCGGCGCCGGCGACTTTGCCTCCGGTCTCAATAATAAGAACACCGTTCAGGGGGTCATCATCCTCGCCGAAGCCGCACACCGCCTCGCCGAGCAATATGACGTCCTCATCGCCCTCAACACCGACCACTGCCAGCCCGAAAAAGCCGCCGGCTTCCTCAAACCTCTCATCGAGGCCACCGCCGCGCGCCGGGCCAAGGGCGAAAACAACCTCTTTCAAAACCACATGCTCGATGCCTCGATCCTTCCGCTTCAGGAAAATATCGCCCTCTCCAGGGAATACCTGAAGCTCTGCGCGGAAAATGACATCGTCCTCGAAGTGGAGGCCGGTGTCGTCGGCGGGGAAGAAGATGGTTCCGCCGGATCCGAGGATATGCCCGACGAAAAACTTTACACCACCCCCGAGGATATGGTCGCCGTTTACGAGGCCCTCAACGCCCTCGGCCAATTTACTTTCGCCGCCACCTTCGGAAATGTTCACGGACACTATAAACCCGGTGCCGTGAAACTCCGCCCCGACATCCTTCAGAAAGGGCAAGCCGCCGTCATCGAAAAATATGGTCAGGAGGCCGAAATGGATCTCGTCTTCCATGGCGGCTCCGGCAGCCGCCTTGAGGAAATTCGCGAAACCCTCGACTACGGGGTCATCAAAATGAATATCGACACCGATACCCAATACGCTTTCACCCGCCCCATCGCCGATCATATGCTGAAAAATTACGATGGCGTCCTCAAGGTCGACGGGGAAGTCGGGAACAAGAAGCAATACGACCCGCGCGGATACCTTAAGAAGGCAGAGGAAAATATGGCCGCCCGCGTCGCCGAAGGCTGCGAAAATCTCCTCTCCTCCGGAAGGTCCCTCTTCAGTCAGATCTAACGGATCCGCCTCCGCGGACCTCGTCTTCTCCCTAAAATTCCGGATACCGGGTTCGCCGCCGTCTGCACCCCTGCGGCCCGACTCCTGTCCCCAGCCGCCTTCCCCAGCCCCTCCGATTACACTCCGGGATACCGGATCTCGATGATATCATTCACAATTTCCCAGTAGTCTTCCGCGATGTAGAGTGATAAACTTGCCTCGCTTCCCCCGCTCCCAAACGCCACATCCACCTCCTCGATCCCGTCGTTGAGTTCCACCTCAAAAGGGATTTCGTTCCGTTTCAGGTCGGAGGCGATCTTGTGCCCGTCTCGTAGGCTGAAGGTCCCGTAGAGGGGGAGCGGGTCGTTTACGTCGCGCTCATAGCCCGGGGGCTCCAGACTCTCGGAACCCGGGCGGCCCACCCCTTGATCTTTCCCACCCGCCAACAGCTTAAAAAATTTTTGCAGCATCTGGTTCTTTCAATACGTAAACTTGCAGGATTCAACCGCAAATCAATCTTTCCCTCTTCCGGCATGCATCCGCTTCTTGACCTTGAAAACGCGACCCTTGAGGAAAAGGCCGATCGCATCAACTCCCACTACCCACCAATCCACAACCACCCCTCCGGTCTCTTTTACTCCATGCAGAAGATCGAAGGGAAAACCGGTGCCTGGCGTCCCGCTCCGAAGACCGCTCCCCTTCCCCGCGAGCAGTGGTTCCTCGGCCAACCCGGCCTCTCCTG